>JAZQNT010000523.1:0-7375 GCA_045627505.1 Nocardioides sp. | reverse complement strand
GAGACCTGTGATTCCCCATCGCTCACCGGAACCAGAGAGAGCTGCGGCTGGGCACCTGCAGTGCGGTCGACGGCTTCGCCGCGTGCACGGCCATTCACCGGGCCATCCCAGGCGAGTGTGGTGGTCTGCCCGCCGGTGACGTCCCCGTCGCCCGGGTGCTGGGTGAGGTCCCCGGCGAGCCGGACGAGTCCGTCCTGCTCGCGATCGCGCTGACCTGCCGGGCCGTGCGCACCGGTTCAGTCTGCCTGGACCTGACCACCGCGGCCGCCGACCTGGCCCCGCTGGAGGGCGACCTGGCCCCGCTGAAGGGCGACCTGGCCACGGAAGCAGCGTCGACGGACGGGGAGCCCGCCCCGCCGGCTCCCGCCGCTGACCTGCCGTGGCCCCCGATCGACGACTGGCTCGCGTCCGTCGCCGGGTCCCGACCGGTGGCCGAGGGCGTGGTGCGGCTCGACGGGCCACGGCTCTACCTGGACCGCTACCACGAGCAGGAGACGCAGGTCCTGGACGACCTCGTCGCCCGCGCCAGCACCTCGCCCGAGCACGACCCGGGGCTGCTGGCGGCGTCGCTGTCCCGGGTCTTCCCGGTTCGCGCGGACGGCACCGACACCTACACCGAGCAGCGTGCCGCGTGCGAACGGGCTGCGTCCTCGTGGACGACCGTGATCACCGGCGGTCCCGGCACCGGCAAGACGACCACCGTCGCGGGCCTGTTGGTGGCCCTCGACGAGCAGTACGCCGCGCGGGGACACCGGGCGCGCATCGCGCTGGCGGCGCCCACCGGGAAGGCCGCCGCCCGGCTGCTGGAGGCGGTGCGCGACTCCGCCCGCGACTTCACCCCCGAGGACCGCGCCCGGGTGGAGCACGTCTCGACCGGCACCCTGCACCGACTGCTGCGGGTCGACCCGGGGAACGGCACCCGCTTCCGGCACCACCGCACCAACCGTCTGCCCTACGACGTGGTGGTGGTGGACGAGGCCTCCATGGTCTCCCTGACGATGACGGCGCGACTGCTGGAGGCGATGCGTCCCGACGCCCGGCTGGTGCTGGTGGGCGATCCCGACCAGCTCGCCTCGGTGGACGCGGGCGCGGTGCTCGGCGACCTGGTGCAGGGCTACACCGCCACGCCGGCCTCCCCGGTGGCTGCGCTCGTGACCACCCACCGGTTCAAGGGCGGGATCGCCCGCCTGGCCCAGGCGCTCCGCTCGGCGGACCCGGACGCCGTGGTGCACGCGCTGGAGCACGGTGAACCGCTGGACGACGAAGAGGCCACGGGCCTGCTGACGGGCAACGGGCTCGACGTCGAGTGGCTGCGCACCCCCGACGAGGCGACCACCTTGGAGCCCGCGACGCTCGCCGCACTGCGCGAGGTCACGTTGACCACGGCGCTGGACGTCCACCGCCACGCGCTGACCGGGGAGTCTGTGCAGGCACTGGCAGCGCTCGGCGACCACCGCTTGCTCTGCGCCCACCGCGACGGCCCGGCCGGGGTGCACACCTGGAACCAGCGGGTCCAGCAGTGGCTCGCCGAGGCCGGGGTGACCACGTTCGAGCAGTTCCACGTCGGACGTCCGGTGCTGGTGACCGCGAACGACTACGGCTTGGGCGTGCACAACGGCGACTGGGGCGTGGTGGTGGAGACCCCGCAGGGGCGCCGGGTCGCCATCGACGCCGCCGAGGGACCGCGGGACTTCTCACCGTCGCGGATGAATGCGGTGGAGACCATGCACGCCATGACGATCCACAAGTCCCAGGGCAGTCAGGCGCGTGCCGTCACGGTGCTGCTTCCGCCCCAGGACTCCCGGCTGCTGACCCGCGAACTGCTGTACACGGCGGTGACCCGGGCCCGGCAGAAGGTACGGGTCGTGGGTTCGGAGGCCGAGGTCCGGGCCGCTGTGGCGCGGACTGCGCGCCGGGCCAGCGGGCTCGCCGAACGCCTGCAGGCGCGCGTCGGCCACGGACCCTGAAGCCTCCCCCGAACGGGGGTGGCCCTGTTCCCCGTAGCGAGACGTGACCCTCGCCGCAACCCACGCGTCACGAGGATTGGCTAGGGTCGAGCCGCACAACGGACTCGACTCCGCACCATGTCGGGTGGGCGTCCGGCCCGAGCCCGTGCACCCCCGAACTGTCTGGAGAACCCTGATGCCTTTCCTGCTCCGTCTGGAGTTGCCCGACGTCCCCGGTTCGCTGGGTCGCGTCGCGAGCGCCATCGGTGAGGCAGGGGCCGACATCGAGGCCATCCAAGTGGTGCAGAAGACCGCCAGCGGCCGGGTCATCGACGACGTGCTCCTGGAACTCCCCCCGGGCAAGATGCCCGACTCGGTGGTCTCCGCCTGCAGCGTCCTCGACGGCGTGCGGGTGCTGTGGATCAGTCGGTACACGGCGGGCGGCAACCTCTTCCTCGACCTCGAGCTGGTGGAGGAGATCACCGCCGAGCCGGCCTCCGCGTTCGAGCGGATGCTGGAGCGGATGCCGATCACGTTCCGGGTGGACTGGGCGATGCGCCTGCGCGTCGGGGACGACGGTCAGGCCGTGGTGGTCGACAAGACCGAGGCCTCGCCGGACGAGGTGCCGTGGGTGGACGTCGACCGTCCGACCCGGGTGGAGAGCTGGGACGAGAACCAGGTGATCTGCGCGCTCCCCTCCGACGACGAGGTGTTCCTGCTCGGTCGCCGCGGCGGCCCGGAGTTCCTGGACTCCGAGATCGCCCGGATTGCCCACCTCGTGGGCCTCACCCGCTCGATCCAGCGCAGCAACGCCGCCAAGGACCGGCCCGCCTCGGGCTGGGAGACCGACTGAGCCACGCAGGGCTCGCTCCGGCGCGCTGGGGCGGGCCGCTCAGGCGGGGTCGCCCTCCAGCAGTCCGTCGCGGTCCAGGTCTCCGTTCAGGTCATCGACCAGGTCGGACGCCAGGTCACCCGCGTCGGCCGTCGCCATCAGCAACTCCTCGAAGCTCTCCCCCAGCATCCGGGAGAAGTCGGCCGGGTGTGCCAGCGCCTGGTCGTAGCCGAGTACGCCCAGGGCCAGTCGGTCCGCGTACGACCAGGCCATCACGTTGATCCCCACCCCGTTCGAGGGCGGTCCGTCGAGGTGGATGGACAGGAACTCGCGCCCCCCGAGGCTCCATCGCCGGTGCGGTCCCCGCAGGTTGGAGACGAGGATCGAGGCGTCCGCGTTCTCCCGGTCGCCCTCGAGCCGGGCCAGCGTCCCGGCGATGCCCCGCCGCGCGACGGCGGGCGGCAGGCGGTCCAGCCAGTCCGCCACCAGGACGACGCCGAGCGCGTCCAGTCGCACCTTCCCCTCGCGCGCGGCGAGGGAGATGGCCCGGAGACGCTGCACCGGGTCAGCGACGTCGGTGGCCAAGGAGGTGGTGAACGACCAGAACCGGTTGCCGTGCTGGCGCACCGGGGCACCGTCGCCCTCGTCGGCCACCGGAACCGTGGTGAGCAGCGGTCGGGAGGAGAGCGGGTCGAACTCCGGCTGGTGGGCGGCGAGGTAGCGCACGCAGGCCCCGGCCACGACCCCCAGCAGCACGTCGTTGAGGGTGACCCCGGGGACGGCCCGTCGGGCCTGCTCCCTGGTCTGCTTGATCCCCGCCAGCGGGAGCTCGACCCGGGTGTAGCGACGCCCGGGACCGAACGCCTCGTTGAGCAGGGTCCGGGGTGCTCCGGACACGTAGGCAGGCATCTTCACCGTCGAGACCGCCTTGCGTCGCCGTACCGCAGCGATGCCTCGACGGGTCCGTCGCAGCATCGGCAGGATGGTCAGCAGGGCCAGCAGGTGCGCCCTCAACGCCGCCAGGACGAGCCGCACTGCACCGGGTTCGCGCTCCGGCTGAACCGGACCTGCGTCGGGCGGCGGCGGCAGGGGTCGGTCGGAGAAGATCCGAGACAGCGTGGCCAGCGCACCCACCCCGTCGGCCAGCGCGTGGTGGTACTTCACCACTACCGCCTGACGACCGTCGTTGAGCCCCGACAGCAGCCACACCCGCCACAGCGGCAGATCCGGGTCGAGGTGTTGCTCGGCGAGGTCGGCGAAGACCTGCTCGAGCAGGCGGTCCTCGTCGGGGTGGCGGACCGTGCCGAAGGCGTCACCGCAGCCTTCGGTCATGGAGAGGTCGATCGCGGTGACATGGGTCTCGAGGTCGGGGTCGCCGGGCGTCCAGGCCACCGGGTGGTGCAGGTTCCCGGGAGTCCGCTTGATCCGCCAGCGCCACGAGGGCAGTTCGTCGAGTCGCCCGGCGACGTGGGCCCGGAGCTCGCCCAGGGTGAGCGGGCGCACGGAGGGCTCCAGCACACCGATGGCCATCGAGTTCATCGGTTGCCCCGGCAGGTCCATGTAGAGGAATCCGGCGTCCTCGCCGCTGAGTCGTCGCATCAGGCCACCTCACTGCTCGTCCGGTCGTCATCGGTTCTTCGGTCGACGGCGCCCACCCCCGGCAGCGGGGCGAGCACCGTCCTCAGGAGCGAGAGGTGCGCGGCGATCCCGTCCGCGACCGCCTGGGGGTCCGGCACGGCGGCCGGATTGGAGTGCACGGCCACGTGCACGTCGTCGCCGAAACCGGTGACGGTGACGTTGAGGCCGTGGCCATCGGTGACGGGACCGGTGAGAAAGGCCGCCCGGACCTCCTGGCCGTGGGTGCGCCAGCCGCTGCGCGCGAACAGCAGGTTGGAGACGACGACGTTGTAGTCGGGGTCCACCGCGCCTGTGCGCGCCTTCTCGGCGGCACCCCGGGCGGCGCGGGCCAGCAGCGCCGGGGGCAGTCGGTCGAGCCAGCGGAGGAGCGTCGCACGTCCGCGCAGCTCCAGCTGCGCCTTGGCCTCCTCGTCGTTGCGGGCCGTGGCGGCGAGCCGTTCCACCGGGTCGGCCACGTCGGTGGCGAGCAGCGCGTAGTAGTTCACGAACCCGTTGCCGCGCAGCCTGGCGGGTGCCCCGGGTGCGTCGTCGCCGAGCGGCACGTTGACCACCAACGGCTCCTCGGGCAGGGCGTCGCGTCCGAGCAGGTGGTCGCGCACCGCTCCCGCGACCGCCGCCACCAGGACGTCACTCACCCGCACCCCGGTGCTGTCCCGGACCTCGTGCAGGCTCCGCAGGGACAGCACGCTGCGCCCGTGCGCCCGACGGTTGTCCGCGGACACGTCCAGCACGGTGCGAGGGGCGTCCTGCACCATCGCGGGAGCGCGCACCGGTGCCTGCGCCCGGCGCTCGCGCACCGCCCGGATCCGGCCGACGCCGTGCACCAGCATCCACGGCAGGAAGAGCAACGCCAGCAGCTGGCGCGCCAGCGCGGTGAGCAGCAGCAGCGCCGGGCTCGGCGCCGGCAGCCGGCGCCGCTCCTTCTCGCCCACCAGTGACGGGCGAGCGGGGGCGTCGTCGTCGAACAACTCGGTGATCAGGGTGGTGGCGGCCGCCCCGTCGCCCAGCGTGTGGTGCATCCGCAGGACCAGCGCCTGGCTGCCGTCCGCCATGCCGTCCACCAACGTCAGGTGCCACAGGGGACCGTCCAGCGGGAGGCGGGTGGCGCTGACCTCGGAGAGGAAGGAGTTGAGCTGCGCGAACGGTTCGCCCGCGGCGAGGTGGGCGAGGGCGAGGCGGACGTGGGCCACGTGGGCCTCGATCCGGAACCCGGGGTCGTCGGCCCAGACCGGATGGCCGACGCCGCCGGGTACCAGGTGCAGGCGACGACGCAGGTGCGGAGCCCGGTCGAGCCGCTGGGCGATCCGCTCGGTGAGCGTGGCCAGGTCAAGGCCTCGAGCCCGGCCACGGGCCGGCTCGAGCACGACGACGTGCGTACAGGTGGACGTCTGGCTCGAGCTCTCGACGAGGAGGAAGCCGGTGTCTGCGCCGCGCAGGCGTCTGCCCGTGCCCGCCTCGGGGCGCCCTCCGGCGCGCGCTGACCTCGCCATGGATTGCCCCCTCCAGGTACATCCGTCGCCGCTCCGTCGCCGCTCCCTCGCAGCTCGTCAGCCGGCCGCGACCGCCCTCTCGGCCGCGCTGGCGAGCATGGCACGCAGCGGCGCTGCCCGTCACTGCCCCGGCTTGAGGATGTGCACGACACGCCGCACCGCTTGTCCGTTCGCGACCGTTTTGTCCCACGGCGACGCCGCGTGGCGGTCCGCGGCGCCGGGCTCTCCGCACCGCCCTCTCCCGCCTGAGCAGCGGGGGTTCGACGTCGACCTGGTACCGGACTGGACCACCTGCTCAGGTACGTCCCACGGGCCTCATCAAGATGGAGTAGGACCCTTGACCGGTACGACGTGACCTGGCTTACAGTCGCCTCTCACCGCGAGGTGACCGGTCGGTAACGAAGGTGGCAAGCAAGCACAGAGCACGCCGAGCCGACCCGGATCTTGGGAGGGATCTGGAGGCAACGAGGTCACCCCGGGACAGGACAGGGAAGAGGGAGTCCCGATGCCGCACCCAGCCACCCCCGCAGGATCCGTCGAGCCCGAGCTCGTGGTCGCGGCCGACCCAGTCGGCCGCACCAACCCAGCCCTGGCCGCAGCAGCGCACCGGTCGGGAGGGACCGGCATCCTCGACGTGCACGACGTCGAGGGCTACCGCGCGGCCACGCGCGAACTCACCCGTCGGCGAGCCCTGGGGGGATGGTTGCGCCCCGGAGCCGCGCTGCTCGACCTCACCACGGACATCGCGGCGGAGGTGAGCGTCGAGGAGTACGGCGTGGTCGTCCTGGACGCCACCGCCCTCGCCGACCACGGCATCCGGCTGGAGGAGGCAGCAGCGCCCTGGCGAGTCCCCGGTCGCCGGGTGCTCGCGCAGGTCATCTCGCGCGAGCAGGCCGTCGACGCGGTGGACGCGGGCCTGGACGGCCTGCTCGCGGTCGGCTGCGAGGCCGGCGGACGCATCGGGGACACCGAGGCGTTCGTCCTGCTCCAGCAGGTGGCCGACCTCGGCGTTCCGGTCTGGCTGTGAATGTGCCAAAGCAATAGAACTTCCTGTACAGAACTCTAGTAAGGCAGATGGTTTTATCAACTTTGCGAATGGTTCTAGTATCACTTTCAAGGGAAATACCAACAAGGCAGAAGCCGATAAGATACGAGGTTTCAAATACAGACTTGCAATCATTGATGAAGCACAGTCGCAGGTCAATATGTCTTATCTGTTGAATGAAGTAGTTGAACCTTTACTTATGGATTTTGAAGATAGTGTACTTATCTTGACAGGAACACCACCAAGATGTAAGAATACCTATTTTGAAAAGGCTTGGAACAGTTCAGAATGGCATAACTACCATTGGACTATGAAAGAAAATCCTTATATCCACAATGTAGAAGAAACAATCAGAAACATCTGCCTTGAAAAAGGACTTACTCTTGAAAGTGATTTTATCAGACGAGAATACTTAGGTGAAATT
>JAZQNT010000522.1:0-3289 GCA_045627505.1 Nocardioides sp. | reverse complement strand
TCGGAGTAGAGCGGGTTGTGGTCGCCGACGGCCAGGCCGAAGTAGCGACCGGCCGCGCCGCCGAAGGGCTCGGGCGCGGTGTAGACGCGCTTCGTGCCCTCCAGTGCGGCGATCTCGGGGGTGAGCAGGCTCATCGGTGCTCCTCAGGCCTCGGTGGCGCCGGCGATGCGCGGGTGGTCCTCGGGGTAGAGCGCGGTCGGGAAGACCTCCAGACCGAACTCCGGGCGCAGCAGCGAGTGGCACAGGGCGCCGGTGGAGGCGGGCCACGGAGCGCAGAGCAGGCGCTCGCGCACCTCGGCCACGGCCTTGTAGTCGCCCACGTAGGACTCGACGCAGTACTCCGTGGTCTCGAGCAGGTCGGCGGCGGTGAGGCCCTCCGACTCCAGCAGGTGCAGGATCGCGCCGAAGGTGACCTCGGCCTGCTTGCCGAGGTCGCCGTCGTGCAGCGCCTGCTGCGACTCCATGTCGAGCGAGGCGAAGCCGGACATGAAGAGCATCCGACCGGCCTTGATGCCCGGGGCGTAGGTGAGCGTGTCGTAACGGCTCCAGCCCGGGTTGACGAGCTCGAGCTCGTGACGCGAGGCGGTGACGTCCATCGCGACCATGACGCCCGGGGCGTGCAGCTCGGACATCAGGATGCCGCCGGCGCCGGGGAAGACACCGTTCTTGTTCTGGCCCAGCAGTTCCTTCCGCACCCAGTGGGTCTTGCGGTAGACGTCGCGGGTCTCGGGGGTGGAGTAGTCGAAGGTGGTGACGGCGTGGCCCAGGGTCAGGCCGACCGACTCCAGCATCTCGCCGGCCTTCTCCAGGATGTAGCGGTACTGCGCGACGAAGTCACCGGGGTGGACGACCTCGCCGTTCTCGTCGATCGGGACGACGGTGGGCAGGTAGACGACGCCGTGCGCGCCCTCGGTGATGGCCGAGGGGCGGAAGGTGCCGGCCTGCGGCTCCGACGAGGTGGCGACCAGGGTCTTCCCCCCGCCCTTGGTGGCGTGCAGCTCGACCTCGAGCCAGGCGTTGCGGCGCACGAGACGCTCCACGGCGACGGTGCGCACGGTCGGACGGTCGCCGTAGATGCGGCGACGCACGGCAGCCTGGTCCTCGTAGGCGTGCATGCCGGCCCTGGTGACGTTCTCGGTGATCCGGGTGACGTCATCGGCGGTGAAACCGGCGGCCTCGAGGATCGCCAGCGTCTTGGCGTAGGCGATCTCGGCCTGCTCGGTCATGGTGCCGTTGACGGTCATCTTGCCGAGCGTCTCGTCCTGACGGGCCGAGGTGTGACCCGACGTCCAGGCGTCGTCACCCTCGGTGAGCCCGAGGCAGAAGGTGAAGCCCTCGTAGGGGAACCACGGGAACTCGGCGGGCTTGATGGCGTTCAGGGTCATGCGAGGGCCTCCTGGGCAAGGTCCGTGGCGGCCTGGGCCGCCAACGTCAGGATGAGTGTGAGGTCGGCTGCCTCGGGCAGCGCACGGAGGGCGGCGCCGAGGTCGGCGGCCAACGGGCCGACGTTGCTGGTGAACTTGGTGAACAGTCCCTCGTCGCTGAGAGGGTTGCTGCCGCCGCCGGGGCTGCGGTCGAGGTGCGCACTGACCGTGCGCCCGTCGGCCAGCGTGAGGGTGACGTCGCCGGGGGCGTCCGCGGCCACGACACCCGGGTCGACGACGTCCCAGACGACTCGCGCGGCCAGCTCGGCCACCTCGTCGCGGGCCAGGTTCGACTCGACGTAGGTGTCGACGCCCACGTGACCGTCCACCAGGATCGCGGCCACGCTCCACGGCAAGGAGAACTTCGCCGCGTAGCCGGAGGCGGGACGGGTCAGGTCACGGTCGGCGGCGCAGACCACGGCAGCGGAGTCCGGGTGGACCTGCGCGTGCAGTTCGGTGACCTGCGAGGCGTCCACGCCGGCCACGGCCAGCGCCTGCTGGGCCGCGGCCATGGTGACGTGCGCGAGCTGGCAGGTCGGCCAGGGCTTGATCCCGATGCGGGTGGTCTCCCAGTCCGCGGCGTCCGCGCTGCCCAGCCCACGGGTGAGGACGGAGCGGTCGACGATCCCCTTGGCCAGCGCCGCGGGGGCGAGCGCCTCGTAGACGCCGTGCGGGCCGTCGAAGACGGTGTCGGGTCCGGTCGCCCCGGCTGCTGCCAGGCGCGCAGCCTGGATGCCGGCCTGGGAGGCGAACCCGGGGTGCAGCTGCTTGGTGCTGGCCCCGGTGGCGAGGAAGGCCAGCAGCCCGCCCGCCTGCGAACCTGCCAGTCCGAGGGCGTTGACGGTCGTGTCCACCGAGAGCTTCATCAGCCGGGCCGCGATCGCCGCCGAGGAGAAGACCCCAGCCACCATCGTCGCGTGCAGGCCGCCGGAGTGGAACCCGTTCGGGGCTGCGGCCGCGACGCGACAGGCCACCTCGTAGCCAACGACGGCGGCGTCGAGGATCTCGCGGCCGCTGGCGCCCACCTGTTCCCCGACCGCGAAGGCAGCCGGCAGCACGACGGAGGTCGAGTGGACCAGTCCCCCGGCGTGGGTGTCGTCGAAGTCGAGCGCGTGCACCAAGGTGCCGTTCGCCAGACCGGCGGCGACCGCCGAGACCTTGTCGAGAGAACCGAGGACGGTGGCCTCGGCCGGTCCGCCGAGGCCCAGCGCCACGGTCACGGCCGGCGAGGCGGCACCCGCCCGGGCGCCGGCCACGGCGTTCCCGAGGCCGTCGAGCAGGTGCCGCAGGGCGGCGTGCTCGACGGCAGCGGGAACCGTGACCGGGCCGACGACCCAGGCGGCGAGTTCGCGGGCGATCATGAGTTCTTCACGGCTCCGAATGCTCCGGCGGCCTTGAGCTCGGCGATCTTCGCCTCGTCGTAGCCGGCGACCTGCGTGAGGATCTCCTGGGCGTGCTCGTTGCGCTGCGGCGCGCGGCGGTACTCCGGGATCTCGGAGCCGACACGGACCGGGGAGGCCAGCTGCTTGACCGTGCCGTAGCGCGGGTGCTCGGTCTCGACCAGCATGTTGCGGGCGGCGAGGTGCTCGTCCTTGAGGGCCTGCTCGACGTCGTTGATCGGGCCGCACGGGATCGCGGCCGGGTAGCAGAGCGAGAGCCAGTGGTCGACGGTGTTGGACGCGAAGATCGCGTCCAGCTCGGCGATCAGCTCGGCACGACGCTCATTGCGGTCGGAGAAGGTCGCGTACGGCGAGTCCTCCTGCGCCCACTCGGGGCGACCGATGACGACGGCGAGACGCTGCCAGAACTTCTCCTTGGCGCAACCCACGACCAGCCAACCGTCCGAGGCCTGGAAGGCCTGGAAG
>JAZQNT010000521.1:0-13895 GCA_045627505.1 Nocardioides sp. | reverse complement strand
AGGTAGTAAGGGTGCGATTGTGAATTATCCGGTGTTGCAGGTTACCGGTAATATTATTATCCGTCCCGATAAATTCCCGGCCGGATACCCTCGGTGCTGAGCGTCGACGCAGTGAGCCCCAGCCAGGGGCGCCTCGAGCCGGGACGCCGCCGCGCCGCGCGCAGCGGCCGTCCGGCCCGCACCACCAGCCGTGGCCCGCTGTTCAAGGGCATGCCCTCGCTGCCGGTGGCAGCCGGAGTGGCTGCGCTCGCCGTCTCCATCGGCGGCGCGGTGTTCGGCCCCGGCCTTGCGGACTCTGCCCCCGACACCCCCGACTCCAAGGCGACCGTGGCCATCGCGGAGGCGGCCACCGACGCGATCGCCGAGCGTGACGCCGTGGTCAGCCGCGACTCGCGGCGCGACGCCCAGGCCCAGGCCCAGGAGAAGCAGCGCGTCGCCGAGGCCGAGGAGGCGGCCAGGGAGCGGGAGCAGGAGCTCGAGAGCCTCAACATTCGCGCCACCAAGCAGGCCGCGAAGATCGAGGCCAACCGGTGGCACCTACCGGTCAAGGGCTACCGCCTGACCGCCACCTTCGGTCTCTCCAGCAGCCTGTGGTCCACGGTCCACACCGGTCTGGACTTCGCTGGCCCCACCGGCTCCCCGCTTCTGGCGGTGGCCAACGGCACCGTCACCGAGACCGGCTGGGCGGGCGCCTACGGCAACCGCACCATCCTCACCCTCGAGGACGGCACCGAGATCTGGTACTGCCACCAGTCCTCGGTCGACGTCGCGGTCGGCCAGAAGGTGGCCGGCGGAGAGGTGATTGGCAAGCTGGGCAGCACGGGCAACTCCACCGGCCCCCACCTCCACTTCGAGGTGCGCCCCGGCGGCGGCAGCCCGGTCAACCCCTACAGCATGCTGACCGCCCACGGCGTCCGTCCCTGATCCTCAATCCAACGCAGGCCCTCCCGAGGGCCCACGCCACACGAAGGTCCCCGTTCATCGCGAACGGGGACCTTCGTCGTTCACGCACGCGCCGCCAGCAGCACCCACCCGTGGCCTCGATTTAATCCTGCACTTTGTATCGGTTTTAATGGGCCCGCTCGCGGCAGGTCCCTACCTCCGCGCCCGAGCCACAGCGCATCCGCGCCCGAGCCACAGCGCATCCGCGGCCGCCCGACGGCTGCTGCCCTCCCCCGATCCTCCCGTTCTGGAGTTCCATCGTGACCACCCCCCGCCGCGCGACCAGCGCACCCGCCACCCTTGCCCTGGGCACCGTCCTGTGTGCGCTTCTCGGCCTCGCCGGGTGCTCCGGCGAGGCCAAGGAGGCCTCCCCCGCCGGTCCCCGGGCATCCACGCCGGGCACCACCTCCTCGGGCACCACCTCCTCGGGCACCAGCTCCTCGGGCATCAGCGGGAGCGACCTCGAGTCGCTGGTCCCGACCGCTCGTGCTGGCAAGGAGGGGCCCGCGACCCCCCGCACCCTTGGTGGCGATGAAGCTCCAAAACCTCATCTTCGCCGGCGACGCCGAGGCCTGCGACCTCCTCACCGCCAAGGCGCGCAAGGAGATCGCCAGGGAGCAGGTACGGGCCGGCAAGCTGCCGAAGGGCAGCACGTGTGGCGACTACGTCGCGACCGTGGCCGCCAGCTACGGCGACGCCCCGCCCACGGCGTCCGCGTACCCGGTGGACGAGACCGAGGAGGTGGCCACGGTGCGCATCGAGATGCAGAGCAAGGGCTCCAACCACCAGACCCAGATGACTCTGCGCGTGGTCGACGGGGAGTGGCGCATCGCCCAGTGGGGCGTCCACTGAGCTGAGTGCCGGGCTGTGTCACCCGCTCCTCGGGTGTCCCCGCTCCTCGGGTGTCCCCGCTTCTCGGGCGTCCGCTCCTGGGACATCACAACTTCTCGAGGGGGGCGTAGCGCAGCAGCAGGCGCTTGACGCCCTGCGAGCCGAAGTCGACCGAGGCGACCTGCTTGTCGCCCTGACCCTCCAACGCCACCACGGTGCCCATGCCGAACGAGTCGTGCACCACCCGGTCGCCCGGGTCCAACGCCGGGACGGCCCGCGAGGACTTCGCCTTCGTCGTGGCATCCAGTCGCATCGCCGCGGAGGAGAAGTTGCCGCGGCCCGCCTGGGTGAGGCTGCCGGTCGAACCCGCCCTCCCGGCCTCGCCGCCGGTCGAACCCCATCGGCTGGGTGCGGCCTCGGAGCGCTTCCATTCGACCAGGTCGACCGGGAACTCGTCGATGAAGCGCGACGGCGGGTTGTGCGAGGGGGCGCCCCACGCCGAACGCACGGCAGCGCGGGAGAGGAACAGCCGCTCCCGGGCACGGGTGACGCCCACGTAGGCCAGACGGCGCTCCTCCTCCAGCTCGGTCTGGTCGCCCAGCGAGCGTTGGTGCGGGAAGACGCCGTCCTCCAGCCCGGTGAGGAAGACGATCGGGAACTCCAGCCCCTTCGCGGTGTGCAGCGTCATCAGGGTGACCACCCCGGTGTCGTCGCCGTCGGGGTTGGCCGGGATCTGGTCGGAGTCGGCCACCAGGGCCACCCGCTCCAGGAAGTCGGTCAGTCCGGGCGTGACGGTGCCCGCCTCCACGTCCTCGGGGTCGGCCGAGGGACCGGCCTGCGGGTCCTCGGAGAACTCCCGGGCCACAGCCACCAGCTCGGCGAGGTTCTCCACGCGCGTCCCGTCCTGCGGGTCGTCGGAGGCCTCCAGCTCGGCGAGGTAGCCCGAACGGTCCAGCACCGTCTCCAGGACCACGTCGGCGCGCTCGTCGGCCTCCACCATCTGCCGGACCTCGAGCACCATGTCGACGAAGCCCTTGATCGCGTTCACCGAGCGGGTGGCGATCCCGGGGGCCATGTGGGCCCGGGCCAGGGCCTCGAAGAAGGTGATCCGCTCCTGCTCGGCGTAGGCGGCCACGCAGGCCTCGGCCCGGTCGCCGATGCCACGCTTGGGCACGTTGAGGATGCGGCGCAGCGAGACCTCGTCGGCCGGGTTGGCCAGCATCCGCAGGTAGGCCAGCGCGTCGCGGACCTCCTTGCGCTCGTAGAACCGGACACCACCGACCACCTTGTACGGCTGGCCGGTGCGGATGAAGACCTCCTCGAAGACGCGCGACTGCGCGTTGGTCCGGTAGAAGACCGCCACGTCGCCCGGGCGGGCGCCGGCGTCCACCAGCTTGTCGATCTGGTCGGAGACGAACCGCGCCTCGTCGTGCTCGTCATCGGCCACCCAGCCGACGATCTTCTCGCCGTCACCGGAGTCGGTCCACAGACGCTTGGGCTTGCGGCCCTTGTTGTTGGCGATCACCGCGTTGGCGGTGGCCAGGATCGTCTGGGTGGACCGGTAGTTCTGCTCGAGCAGGATCGACGTGGCGTTCGCGAAGTCCTTCTCGAAGTCGAGGATGTTGCGGATGTTGGCGCCACGGAAGGCGTAGATCGACTGGTCGGCGTCGCCCACCACCATCAGCTCGGCCGGGTCGATCCGCTCCCCACCACCGACGGGGTCCCCGTCCACCGTCCGGGGGTTCACCGAGCACAGCTCGTGGATCAGCGCGTACTGGGCGTGGTTGGTGTCCTGGTACTCGTCGACCAGCACGTGCCGGAACCGGCGCCGGTAACCCTCGCGCACGTCGGGGAAGGCGCGGAGCAGGTGCACGGTGGTCATGATCAGGTCGTCGAAGTCCATCGCGTTGGCCGCACGCAGCCGGGCCTGGTAGGCGGTGTAGGCCTTGGCATAGGCAGCCTCGAACGCGTTCGACGTCTGCTTGGCCGCCTCCTCGGCGTCGACGAGCTCGTTCTTGCGGTCGGAGATCCAGTTGAGCACCGCGTTGGGCTGGTACTTCTTCGGGTCGAGCTCCAGCTCCTTGAGCACCATCGTCATCAGGCGCTTGGAGTCCGAGGAGTCGTAGATGGTGAAGTTGGACTTGAACCCCAGCTTGTCGACCTCCTTGCGGAGGATGCGCACGCAGGCCGAGTGGAAGGTGGAGACCCACATCAACCGGGCGCGACGCCCGACCAGGTCTTCCACCCGCTCCTTCATCTCGGCCGCAGCCTTGTTCGTGAACGTGATGGCGAGGATCGAACCCGGGTGGGCCCCGCGCTGGGCGACCAGCCAGGCGATGCGTCGGGTGAGCACGCGCGTCTTGCCCGAGCCGGCGCCAGCCACCACCAACAGCGGCGCGCCCTCGTGCACCACGGCCTCGCGCTGCGGGTCGTTGAGCCCGTCGAGCAGCTCCTCCGGGCTGGGGAAACGACGTCGCGCAGGGGCCCCACCCTCCTGCTCGGGCACAGGCGCGGGACGCGCCGGTCCGTCCGGGCGCCCAGGGGTGGGCGCGGCGGTGAGGTGTTCGAGGCCGGGGATGGTGAAAGGCGTGCTCATCGGGGCCAAGACTACGCCGCGGCACCGACATCCTCGGCCCCGTCGACCCCGCCACCCACGGCTCACCGACGCCTCCCGCAGGAGCTCGCCGCGAGGCACTACGGTGGCCCCGCCGCGAGGCACTACCGTGGCAGGGTGAGCCCAGCCCAGGAGGCCCCCGAGCCCAGTGCGTCCCCCGAGCCCAGTGCGTCCCCCGAGCCATCCGCAGGCGCGCCCCCGTCCGCCGGCACGGTTCCGGTCATCACCACCCACGACCTGACCATGGACTTCGGTCGGGTGCTGGCCCTCGACGGGCTCGACCTCTCCCTCGGCCCCGGGGTCACCGGGCTGGTCGGGGCGAACGGCGCCGGCAAGTCCACCCTGATCAAGATCCTGCTGGGCCTGCAGCAGCCCACCCGCGGCGAGGCCACGGTGCTCGGCCACGACGTCGCCACCGAGGCCGCCCGGATCCGCGGCCGCGTGGGCTACATGCCCGAGCACGACTGCCTGCCCCCCGACGTCAGCGCCAGCGAGTTCGTCCTGCACCTGGCCAGGATGTCCGGGCTCCCCGCGTCCGCGGCCCGGGAGCGGACCGCCGACGTGCTGCGCCACGTCGGGCTGGACGAGGAGCGCTACCGCCTGCTGGGCGGCTACTCGACGGGCATGAAGCAGCGGGCCAAGCTGGCCCAGGCGCTCGTGCACGACCCCGAACTCGTCCTCCTCGACGAGCCCACCAACGGTCTGGACCCGGCATCGCGGGCCGACATGCTCACCCTGGTGCGCCGGATCGGCACCGAGTTCGGCATCTCGGTCCTGGTCACCTCGCACCTGCTCGGCGAGCTCGAGAAGGTCAGTGACCACGTGGTCGTCCTGGACGGGGGCACGCTGCTCCGCTCGACCCCGACCAGCAGCTTCCTCGACGTCACCGGCACGCAACTGGTGGAGGTGCTGGGTGGACCCGCGGAGCGCGACCGCCTCGGCGAGGCGCTGGCCGCAGCCGGGTTGCCCTGCCAGCCGGCAGGGGCCTGCGTCCGGATCGCTCCACCACCGCCGGACGTCGACGTGCACCGGAAGGTCCGCGACACCGTGGACGACCTCGGCCTGGCGCTGGTCCGGCTCCAGCCCGACCACGGCCACATCGAGGACATCTTCGTCGGAGGTCCCCGTGGCTGACCGACGCTCCTCCGGCGGTGTCATCCACGACATCGGCTACCGGCACTACGACGGCCCGCGGGCCGACACCCGTGCGATCGCGCTGCACCTGTTCACCACCGGGCTGCGGCACGCGTACGGACTCGGCCGCTCGGGACGCTCCAAGGTGCTGCCCACGCTGCTCGGCCTCTTCACCCTCGCCCCGGCGGTGGTCATGGTGGCGATGACGGCGCTGCTGTCGTTCGACGAGCCCATGACCGGGTACACCCAGTACACCAACAACGTGCAGGTGCTGGTCAGCGTCTTCGCCGCCGCGCAGGCACCGGTGCTCTTCTCCCGCGACCTGCGCACCCGCTCGATCGTGCTGCACCTCGCCCGCCCGCTGTCCTCGGCCACCTTCGCGCTGGTGCGGTGGGCCTCGCTCGCGGCGGCGATCGCTCTCTTCGTCGTGGTCCCCACCGTGGTGCTCTACGCAGGCGCGCTGCTGGCCGGGTCCGACGTCGGCGAGCAGACCCGCGAGTGGCTGACGTCGCTGCCGCTGGCGCTGCTGCTCAGCTGCCTGCTGGCCGCGGTCACCGGCGTCGTCTCCAGCGTGGCCCTGCGCCGGGGCTTCGCCGTGGTCGGTTCGGTGGTGGCCCTGCTGGTGATCGGCACGGTCGTCACCAGCGTCCAGTACATCACCGAGGAGTCGGGCAACCCCCGGGCCGGCGAACTGGCCGGGCTGTTCTCCCCCTGGTCGCTGGTCAACGGGCTCGCGGACGTCGCCGACACCGGACTCTCGGTGGCCACCCCGCCCGAGGGACCGGCGATGGTCATCCTCTACCTGGTGGTCGCCCTGGCCGTGGTGGCCGCCTCGCTCGCCTTCCTGGTCCTCCGCTTCGCCACGGCAGGTCGTCGATGAGCGCCCTGCACGCGTCGGGCCCGGCGTCCTCGACCGTGGGCGGCACGCTGGTGCTGGAGAAGGTCTCGCGCTGGTTCGGCCACGTGGTCGCGGTCAACGACGTCTCGATGACGATCGGTCCGGGGGTCACCGGTCTGCTCGGCCCCAACGGCGCGGGCAAGACCACGCTGCTGGCGATGATGTCCGGCTTCATGGCCCCCTCTGCCGGCAGCGTGACGCTGGACGGACGGCCGCTGTGGCGCCACACCGAGGCGTACCGCCACCTGGGGCTCGTGCCCGAACGGGAGATCAGCTTCGGCTACCTCACCGGACGGGCGTTCGTGCGGGCCAACGCCGACCTCCATCGGCTGCCGGACCCGGCAGCGGCCACCGAGCGGGCGCTGACCCGGGTGGAGATGACCGAGGCCGCGGACCGACGCATCGACACCTACTCCAAGGGCATGCGCCAACGGGTGAAGATCGCGGCGGCACTGGTGCACGACCCCGGCGTCCTGCTGCTCGACGAGCCGTTCAACGGCGTCGACCCCCGCCAGCGGATGCAGCTGATGGACCTCCTGCACCGGATGGGCGAGGAGGGGCGCACGATCCTGTTCAGCTCCCACATCCTCGAGGAGGTCGAACGCCTGGCCCGGCACGTGGAGGTGATGGTGTCGGGGCGGCACGCCGCGTCCGGCGACTTCCAGGCCATCCGCCGGCTGATGACCGACCGGCCGGTGCAGTACTTCCTGCGCACCACAGACGACCGCGCCCTGGCCGCTCGGCTCGTGGCCCAGCCCGCGGTGGAGGCCGTCCGGGTGACCGGGAACGGGCTGGAGGTCTCGGTCCACGACCTCGGACGCTTCGCCGCCGGCCTTGCCGCGTGGGCCCGCGCCGACGACGTCTCCCTGCTCGAGGTCTCCCCCAGCGACGAGTCGCTGGAGAGCGTCTTCTCCTACCTGGTGGCCCGATGAACCGCACGATCACCCGTCTCGCCCTCGCCGCCCTGGCCGGTCACCGCCGGTTCTGGCTGCTGCTGGCCTTCCCGGCCGGCCTGGCCGTCCTGACCGTGCTGGTCCGGGTGCTGGCCGACGACCCGGCGCAGGCCGGCGACGTCCTGGTCGGGATCGGCTACACCCTCGTCCTGCCCTTGCTGGCGCTGGTGGCGGCCACCGCCGTCATGGGACCGGAGGTGGACGACGGGTCGATCCTCTACCTGCTCGCCAAGCCGGTGAACCGGCACGCGGTGGCCCTGAGCAAGTACGTGGTGGCGCTCGGCGCCACCCTGCTGCTGGGCACCGTGCCGCTGCTGGTCCTCGGACTGGTGGTCGACGGGGACGAGCCGCGCCGCTGGTTCGCCGTCTGGGTCGCCGGGGTGCTCTGCGCGTTCGCCTACGGGGCGATCTTCCTCGCCCTGAGCACCGTGTGGCGGCACGCCGTGGTGGCCAGCCTGCTGTTCGTGCTGCTCTGGGAGGGGGTGCTGGCCGGCGTCTTCTCCGGCGTCGACTGGCTGAGCGTGCAGATGTGGGGGCAGCGGGTGGCCGCAGCCGTCGACCCCGACCTCGCCGGGCCGGACATCAACCTGGGCTGGGCCCTGCTGGCCAGCGCGGTCGTCACGGTGGGCGGCGTCTGGTTCTCCGGCGACCGCCTGCGCTCGTTCCAGTTGCGCGAGGACGAGTGACCCGACCGGCGGTCAGTGCCCCGCAACGACGACGACCGCAGCCGGGGCTGCGGTCGTCGGAGAGTTGATGGTGGCCGGGGGCCGGGGGTCAGAAGGTGTGCGGCGAGCTCCAGAAGATGGCCGTGCCGATCGTCACCAGGGTCAGCGCGAAGATGGTCCAGTAGAGGCCGTTGGAGATGCGCGGCTTGCGCAGGTTGGCCATCACCAGGACCAGGATGACCAGGGCCAGCACCAACTTGGCGCCGATCTTCGCGTGGTTCACGTCGGCGTCACCGGCCTCGAGCACGCCGACCAGGGCAAGACCGGCGACGAAGGCGGTGCCGGAGCCGTCACGCATGAGCGAGTTGGCCTTCTTCTCGGGCTCGCGCACCTGGACCAGCAGGCCACCGAGGAGCGCCGCGAAACCGAGGACGTGGATGAAGAGGAGAACGTGCCGCAGGATGTCCATGGTCCTGAATCTACCGGTCCCCGACACGGTGTCGGGAACCATCCCGCACCGGGGTCGCCCGGAGTGGGACACGGGCGTGGCCTCGAGCGCCCACACGGGTGCTCCTGGCACGATCCGGAGCACGATTCCCCGGGCACGGCCCCAGTGGCGGAACCGCCTGTGACGCCAGCAGTGGACCGCCCCTGACGCCGGTCAGAGCAGACGTCGGTCGGAGGCCCACCGGGTCAGTTCGTGGCGCGAGGAGAGCTGCAGCTTGCGCAGCACCGACGACATGTGGGTCTCGACCGTCTTCACCGAGATGAACAGCTCCTTGGCCACCTCCTTGTAGGCGTAGCCGCGCGCGATCAGCCGCATCACCTCGCGTTCGCGCTCGGTCAGCCGGTCGAGGTCCTCGTCCACCGCCGCCACCTGGATCGCCCCGGCGAAGGCGTCCAGGACGAACCCGGCCAGGCGCGGGGAGAAGACCGCGTCGCCCTCGGCCACCCGGACGATCGCGTCCACCAGCTCGGCACCGGTGATGGTCTTGGTGACGTAGCCCCGGGCTCCGCCACGGATCGTGCCGATGACGTCCTCGGCGGCGTCGGAGACGCTGAGCGCGAGGAAGCGTGGGGCGCTGGCCACCGGCACGGTACGGCGCATCACCTCGGCCCCGCCGCCGCCGGGCAGGTGGACGTCGAGCAGCACCACGTCGGGCCGGTGCTGCACCACGGCGGCCACGGCCTGGTCGACGTCGGCGGCCTCGGCCACCACCTCGACGACCCCGACACCGGTGGAGGCCAGCTCAGCACGCACCCCCGCACGGAACATGGCGTGGTCGTCGACCACCAGCACCCGCACCCCGGTGGCTTCCCGGATCCCCGACTCGCCACCCTGCGCCATGCCTGCGCCCTCTGCCACCACGTCTCCGTTCGTCCTCGGACCCCGGACAGGGCCGGACACAGGATCCCACGTCCGCAGGCGCCTGGACATCACACCTGGGCGCCGCCGGCAGCCGACGCCCGTCGTGTCCAGGGGTACCCGCGGCGGATCAGCCGTCCAGCGGCATGGTCAGGCGGACCTCGGTGCCCTCGCCCGGCGCGGAACGGATGCCGGCTCGTCCACCGTGACGCTCCAGCCGATCGACGATGCTCCTGCGCACCCCGTGCCGGTCCGCCCGCACGCGGGCGGGGTCGAAGCCGACGCCGCGGTCCCGGACGAAGACCTCCACCTGACCCGCACCACACTCCGCGTACACGTCCACGCTCCTCACCCCGGCGTGCTTGGCGACGTTGACCAACGCCTCACCCACCGCCTGCACCAGCGGGCGCAGCGAGGCCATCTGCTCGGAGTCGCCCACCGTCACCAGCTGGACGGACAGGTCGTGCTCCTCCTCCACCCGGGAGGCGACCTCGCGCAGGGCGCCGGCCAGGGTGCTCGCGTCGGACTCCTCCCCGGTGTAGAGCCAGGCCCGCAGGTCGCGCTCCTGCCCGCGGGCCAACCGGGTGACGGCCGCCGGGTCGGAGGCATTGCGCTGGATCAGTGCCAAGGTCTGGAGCACCGAGTCGTGCAGGTGCGCGGCCATGTCGGCGCGCTCCTGGCTGCGGATGCGCTCGGCACGCTCGGCGCCCAGGTCGGAGCCCAGCCGGAGCAGCCACGGCCCGACCACCACCGCGACCCCGACGAGGCCGAGCAGGGTGGCGAGCCAGACCTCACGCGCCACCTCCAGGCCGCCACGGCCCACGGCGAAGATGGAGACGGCCACCACCACCAGCAGCGCCCCCGCGCCGATCCGCAGCCAGGCCGACCACGTGCCACCACCGAAGACTGCGCGCACCGGGTCGATCCGGCCGTCCACGTCGAACCAACGCTCCCGCTGTGCCTCGTCGGCCTGACGCCACAGGAGCGCGACCCCCGCCCCGGCGATCAGCAGCGGGAACAGCAGCGCTCCGGTGCCCACGAGCAGCTGCAGGGCGACCAGGACTCCGACCCCGACGACCGCCAGGGCCACGGCCGGCCCGAGGTCACGGAACCGTCCCTGTCGGCTCGGGCGACGACCACCGCGCTGTGCGCTCTCCAGCCCCGGCGCGGCCTGCTCGAACCGGGCATCGCTGGGCAGGAAGACCCAGAGCGCCGCGTACAGGGCCAGGCCCAGCCCGTTGACGATGGAGGCCACGACGAACCCGAGACGCACCCAGAGCACCGGCAGCCCCAGGTGCGCGGCGACACCGGAGGCGACTCCGCCCACGAGCGGGTCGGTGGAGTTGCGGGTGGCGCGACGGAACGGACTGGTCGCCGGGTCGGTGGGAGGCGTGACCGGCCGAGTCCCGTCGGGCGTGCCGCTCGGGATTTCGCTCGGGATGTCGCCGGGGGTGCTGGTCTCCATGGTGGCTCCATCGTCGCAGCCTCGGCAGCGAGCGACCATGAGGACCGACCCCGAGACGACCCTGAGATCCTCAGGGTCGTCCCGGTGGAGGATCAGGGTCCTTCCCGATACCGACGAGCACCCCCGACCCGCAGGCTGGAGCCATGGACGAGAACCAGACCCACACCAGCGGCGCAGGCCAGGCCACACCGCCCCCTCCGCCGCCACCGCCGCACGCCGGAGCCCCTGCTGCCTCCGCGACCCCGGAAGGCTCCGGGCCCCGGGTGTCCTGGGACGAGATGCGCGACGTGCGTCGCCTGAGCCGACCGGTGCACGACCGCAAGGTCGCCGGTGTCGCGGCGGGGCTGGCCCGCCACTTCGACGTGGACCCCCTGCTGGTGCGGGTGACCCTCGTCGTCCTGGTCTTCTTCGGCGGCGCCGGACTCCTGATCTACGGGGCGCTGTGGCTGTTGCTGCCGGAGGACTCCGGCGAGCGCGCCCCCGTCGCCCTCGACGACCGCAGTCGTCAGTTCGCGGTGATCGGCGTGGGCGTCCTGGCTGCCCTCACCGTGCTGGGCGCGGCGTGGGGGGACTGGCCGTTCCCCTGGCCGCTGCTCCTGCTGGCGCTGCTGGTGCTGCTGGTGGTCTCGCGCCAGAACACGAAGCGTGAGCAGGCCGCTGCCCAGAGCTGGTCCTCCCCGCAGCCCTGGTCGCCCCAGCAGGGTTGGCAGGCTGCGCAGGGTTGGCAGGCAGCGCAGGGTTGGCAGGCAGCGCAGGGTTGGCAGCCGCCCCACCCCGGCGGCAGCGCCACCGCTCCCCAGTCGGCGCCCGCGGAGGCACCCGAGTACGCCGCACCCGAGTACGGCGCTGGCCCCGGGACGGCTCCGACCCCCGTGACCACGCCTCCCCCCTTCGGGAACGGGGCCATGCCGCCCGTGCCGCCCGCGTACCCCGTTCCGGCCCAGCCCCGTCCGGTCGATCCCCGCAAGCGCGGACCGATCCTCTTCGGCGCCACCCTGGCCCTGCTCGCGCTGGCCATGGGCGTGCTCGGCACCGTCGACCTCGCCGGCGTGGACGTGACCCCGTCCGCCTACCCGGCCACCGCCCTGGGAGTCATCGCGGCCGCGCTGCTGCTGGGCTCCTTCTGGGGACGCGCGGGAGGGCTGATCGCCCTGGGCCTGGTGGCCGCCTGCGCCACGGCGAGCACCATGGCCGTCGAGGAGTGGCACGGCGAGCGGGTGGACATCCGCCTGGCCCCGGTCGTCGCGGCGGACGTGCCCGATTCCTCCAGGTTCCGCACCGGTGAGTTCGTCCTCGACCTCTCCCGGATCACCGACCTGGAGGCCCTCGACGGACGAGTGCTGGCGGTCGAGGGCGGCGTCGGACGCATCGAGGTCGTGGTGCCCCACGGCCTCGGGGTCACCACCGACGCCGAGGTGGGGGTGGGTGACATCCAGCTGCTGGACGGGTCGAGCAGGGGAGGGCTCGGCGTGAGCCGCTCCGGTGAGTCCCACGGCGGCGAGGACGTCGTCGCCACCGTCCAGCTCGAGCTGGAGCTGGGCGTCGGGGAGGTGGCGGTGGTGCGTCCCGAGGACGGCAGCCACACCCCTCCGGGCGCCGACAGCGCGGTGACGCCCGCGCCCAGCACCGCGCCCAGCACCTCGCCCACCACCCCGCTCGACGAAGGAGCCGTCCGATGAACGCCCAGCACGACCCCCAGCAGGAACCGGCCCAGCAGGCCCCTCACCCGGCGGACTCCCCGTCGGCGGACTCCCCGTCGGCGGACTCCCCGTCGGCAGACTCCCCCGAGCGCGTCCAGCGGCTCCACCCGGTGAACGTCACCCACCTGGTGTTCGGGGTGGTCTTCGCAACCTTCCTCGGGATCTGGGCGCTGGTGACCGCCGACGTGGTGAGCAACGACGACCTGCGGTGGCTGCTCCCCGTGCCCTGGCTGCTCGCCGGGGCGGCCGGACTGGTGGTCGCGACGTTCGGGCGGTCGGGCCGACGCCAGACCGCAACTCCGGCTCCGGCTCCGGCGCCCCGGCAGCACCCCGACCTCTGAGCCGATTGCTCCCGGCCTTCCGCCCCGTCCCCGGTCCGCAACAGCGCCGGGAGCGGGGCGGACCCCTTCCCAAGGAGCGGTCACGGTCGCTAGGTTGCAACACGTTGCATAGTCAGTTCGAGACGAGGTCATCGTGAAGCTCTCCACGTTCCTGCAGTACGACGGCAACCCGCGCGCCGCCGCCGACACCGTCGCCGCCTACGAGCGGGCTGGCCTGGACGCCGTCTGGGTGGCGGAGGCGTACGGCTTCGACTCGCCCACCCTGATGGGCTACCTCGCGGCGAAGACCGAACGGATCCAGATCGGTTCGGCGATCCTCAACATCTACTCGCGCACCCCCGGCGCCCTGCTGCAGACCGCGGCGGGGCTGGACAACGTCTCCGGCGGTCGCGCGATCCTCGGGCTCGGCGCCTCCGGCCCGCAGGTGATCGAGGGCTTCCACGGCGTCCCCTACCGCAAGCCGCTGGCCCGCACGCACGAGATCATCGACCTGGTGCGCCGTGGCCTCAAGCGCGAGGTGCTCACCAACGACGGTGAGTTCAAGCTGCCGTTGACCAAGGAGCTGCTCATCAGCAAGACTCAGTTATGGCGGTGAAAACGCCATATCAAGCGTCTGCCATGACTATGAAACACTTATGGAAACTTTAGAAGAAGGAGAAACTACAGTACTTATAGTTGCGGAAAGACTTCCTGAAAAAAACGGTCAGGAAAACGGACAGGATATTACTATCTCAAAAAGTTTTATACAGCAGATGAAGACTTCTTACCCAAAGATGCTGGTGATACTTGTAGTTAATTCAAATAAGAAAAGTGGGCAGAAACTTGCAAATCTTTTCGAACTGGGTTACTACAATGCCCTTTATTTTTCCGATTTCAAAACAAATACTGTCGTAAATCTTATTTTGAACAAAGGAAGAAACGAACAGGAAGCAATAGAATACTACGACATACAGCAACTTCTTTCAGAAAAAGAGAACAATATTCAT
>JAZQNT010000520.1:0-4715 GCA_045627505.1 Nocardioides sp. | reverse complement strand
CCAACAGATCGCCATGGCTAGGATGCGCCTTGTGGGCGGAGGGGGTGCCCCCCGAGCCCAACACCGCGACCGCCTGGCCGGGGCCGGCGAGCGAGCCGAACCCCTCGATGAACTCCGCCTGGATGCGCATCACGCGCCACGGGTCCGAATGGGCCCAGTCCGAGGGGCCACGGGAGTCGAGGAGCCTCTGGTCGTGGGTCTCGTGGCGAACCTGACTCCGCCTGCGACGCACCGGTCCCTGGAACTGGTCCGGGAACTTTCCGGGCGATCTGTTCTTCACACAGTCCACCTCAGCGGTCGTGTCGTGTCGGGTCGCGTCACGTCAGGCCGTCAACCAACGGCGCAGCGTCTCCTCACAGGCGATGATCTCGGGGATCTTCACGTGCTCGTCCTGCTTGTGGGCGAACATCGGGTCACCGGGACCGTAGTTGACCGCGGGAATCCCCAGCGTGGAGAACTGCGCCACGTCGGTCCAGCCGAACTTGGGGGCCACCTGCCCCCCCACCGCGTCCACGAACGCCCGGGCCGCCGGGCGGTCCAGGCCGGGGAGGGCTCCGGGGGCCAGGTCGATGATCGTCACCTCGAAGCCTTCGAAGACCTGGCGCACGTACGCCTCGGCCTCCTCCGCCGAGCGGTCCGGGGCGAAGCGGTAGTTGACGGTGACCACGCACTCGTCCGGGATGACGTTGCCGGCCACCCCGCCGGAGATGAACACCGCGCTCAACCCCTCGTGGTACTCGAGGCCGTCGATCACCGGACGGCGCGCCTCGTGCGCCCGCAGCCGGTCCAGGAGCTCGCCGGCTCCGTGGATGGCGTTGACCCCCCGCCAGGACCGGGCCGAGTGCGCACGCTCACCGAAGGCGCGGACCTCCGCGCGCAGGGTGCCCTGGCACCCGGCCTCGACACCGGCGTTGGACGGCTCCATCAGGATGGCGAAGTCGGCGGCGAGGAGCTCGGGGTCGGAGGCGGCGAGCTTGCGCAGGCCGTTGTGCACGCTGGCGACCTCCTCAGCCTCGTAGAGGACGTAGGTGAGGTCACGGTTGGGGGCGACCAGGTCGGCGGCCAGCTTCAGGATGACGGCGTCGCCACCCTTCATGTCGCAGGTGCCCAGGCCGTGCATGACGTCACCCTCGATCCGGGCGCCGGCGTTGTCGTTCACCGGGACCGTGTCCAGGTGGCCGGCGATGACCACGCGCTCGTCGTGCCCCAGCACGGTGCGGGCGACGACGGTGTTGCCGCGGCGGGTCACCTCGAGGTGGTCGAAGGCCGACAGGGCGGTCTCGACCGCGTCCGCGATCTCCTGCTCCTCATGGCTGACCGAACCGATGTCCACCAGCGCTGCGGTGAGGGAGACGACGTCCAGGGTCAGGTCCAGTTCAGCCATGGCCCCATCCAATCAGGCGTGGCCTCGTGGCGCGGGAGCGGCGCCCGAACTCAGCACAGTCGGGCCGCCAACCGGGTCGCGTTCATGTGCGCCACCGCCTGCACCGACAGCATCGGGTTCACGCCCGAGGCCGTCGGGAAGGTGGAGGCGTCAACCACCACGAGGTTGGGCACCTCCCAGCTGGCGCCGTCCGGATCCAGGGCGGAGGACGCGCGGTCCCCGCCCATGCGGCACGACCCCATCATGTGCAGGGCAGCCATCGCGCACCGACCCGGCTCGTACCCGCTGGCCAGCGCGTCCGCGGTGAAGGTGTCGATGCTGCCCGTCCGCCCCGGCTCGTACCGCACGCCGGAGTGGTGGCCGGAGAAGATCGTGCGGGCGCCCGCCGCCTCGGCGATCCGCGCCGCACTCACGACTCCGTGGTGCATCCGGTCACGGTCGCGCGACGACAGCCGGTAGCGGGGCACGGGCTCGCCGTCCCGACCCACCTCGACGCGACCCGAGTCCCGGTCCCGGGTGATCACACCGATCACCCCGGCGTGCGGCAGCTGCCGCATCATGTCCAGGTGGGCCCGTCCGCCGGTCCAGTTGAGGAACGCCAGGGCGCTCGCGGGGTTCGAGGGTCCGGTCTCGTAGATCACCCCGTACCCGTCCCCGTCGAGGTTGACGTGCTCGTCGCAGTAGCGCGCCTGGAGCGTCCCCTCCCACGGGGTGACCACCTGCTCGTGCAGCGCCCACACCGCCGTGGCCGGGTGCAGCCGCAGGTGCTTGCCGATGTTCTCGTTCTCCAGGCCGGAGCGACGCAGCAGGGCCGGGGTCTGCATCGCCCCTCCGGCGACGACCACCGCCCGGGCGTTCACGGTGAGGCGGTGCCCGGCGGGCCCCACGGCCTCGACCCCGGTCGCCCGCCCACCCCGCAGCAGCACCTTGCGCACGCGGGCGCCGACGAACAACCGGGCACCGTGCTCGGCGGCGTCGGCCAGCCACGTCTTCGTCACCGACTGCTTCGCCCCGATCCGGCATCCGTAGCCACACCGACCACACTCCACGCCCTGGTCACATCCCTGGACGTTGCGGGGCATGGCTCCGGTGCTCCAGCCCAGTGCCTTCGCGCCACGCTCGAGCACCTGGTCCCGGATCGAGGGCCGGTTGTGGTCGACGTTGACGCCCAGCCGCGCCCGTACCGCTGCTAGCGCGTCGGAGTACTCCTGTCCGACGAACCGCCGGGCGCCGTGGTCGGCCCACTCCTGGCGGACGTGCTCAGGGGTGTCGAAGCTGGTGGTCCAGTTCACCACCGTGCCGCCGCCCAGGCAGGCGCCCTCCAACAGGGAGAGCTGGCCCTCACCGGTACGGGTGGGTCCGGAGGCGTAGAGCCGGGTCAGCCCGGAGAGCTCACCGCCGTCGAAGTCTGCGTCGTCGTGGTACTCGCCGCGCTCGAGGACGACCACCGACAGGCCCGCCTTCGCCAGCACCGCCGCAGCCGTGCCGCCGCCCGCGCCGGAGCCGACCACGACGACGTCGCAATCAAGGGTGGCCTCCCGGGTGATCCGCTCCACCACCAGCGGCGGGGGCGGGGCGTCCGGACGCAGTCCCAGTGGCCCGGGGTAGCCGATGGCGTCCCACACCGGGGAGTGCCCGGTCGGGCCGGGGACGAGGTAGTAGGCCAGCGTCGCGGCGCTCTTGAGCGCGCCGAAGGCACTGCGCCGGAGCCCGATCCGGGACCGGGACATCGCCACCAGGGCGGCCTCCCGCTCCTCGGGCGTCCGCTCGGCGAAGCGGCGCGGGGTGCCGTGCAGGAGGAGGCTCCCCCACCGGGTGTTCCAGAGGTCCAGCAGCTGGGTGAACTGCGCCCGCTCCTCCGCACGTGGGTTGCCCGAGACGAGGGCCGCCACCGCTTCCGGCGCACCGAGCGCACTGGCGGGCGGCACCGACGCCCCGTCGCCGGGAGCGAAGGTGTCGCAGATCTGCCGCAGGGTGGTGAGCTGGGTGCTGTCCAGGCCACCGGGACGGGCGGCACCCTCGGCCGACGCGGGTCCGATCTCGTCAGGGGACGTCTGTGCCACGGGTACCTCCGGGTGGGATCGCTGGCGTCGCGACCCTGTGGTCGCATCGGGCTGTGCTCGCGTCGGGCTGTGCTCGCGTCGTGCTGTGCTCGCGTCGTGCTGGTCGCATCGCGTGGTGCCCCCGCGTGCGGAGCTCCCCGCTGGGTTCTTCCCGTTCACGTCGGCACCACCACGCGTAGCCGAACGTAGGGCCCCCGAGGCCTCAGGTCCAGCCCGATCTGTGATCCACATCACTCCCTGCCCGGCAGTTCCCCCAGCCCCAGGGAGCGCTCCCAGATGCGGTTGATCGCCTCCACCATGGCCTGCTCGTCGTAGTCCGCGCGGCCGGTCAACCAGGCCATCGCCACCCGTTCGACCATGTAGGTCAGGGCGTGCGCGGTCAGCACGGGGTCGATGTCGGCGTAGGCCAGCCCCTCCGCCTGCCACCGGCGCACGGCCCGCACCGCGCGCCCCTGGAGGTGCGCGGCGATCTCGTCGCCCTGCTGGCGCACCACCTCGTCCTGCTCCCCCACCTGGTACATCAGGTTCATCAGCCGGGCGTGACGGCGAATGGTGCGGACGTACGCCAGGTTGACCTCCCGGAGCCTCACCACGGGATCGACTTGCCGCCCTCCCAGCTCCGGGGAGGCCTGGGTGATCTCACTGACCACTCCCGCCATCACCGCGGCAAAGATCTCGTGCTTCGAGCCGTAGTAGCGATACAGGGTCCCCGAGGCCACCTTGGCCTCGTCGGTGATGTCAACGAGGCGGGCGTCGAAGAAGCCGTCCCGCTCGAACACCAGCCTCGCTGCAGCGAGCAGCTTGCGGGGCGTCTGCTCGCGCCGCGGATCACGTCGGCGACGCACCGGGGGCTCGAGCGCCGCGCCGTCCGCCGACGACCCAGCCGCGTCGTCCTGCACCGGCCCGATGCTCGTGCGGGATGTGGTCATGCGTTCCTCCGAATCGTTGACGGACCCCCGGCCCGAGAGGCGGACGCCGGACGCAGTGTGCCCCGCGAGCGCCTTTCTGCCCGGTCCAGACGTGGCTGAAAACTAATGTTGACGTCAGCCTCAGTTTCACCCTACGTTCCGGAAGTGGGCCACGTCAAGTCGGATCGTAGCCATGTCGTTCTGTGGGCCAAGGAGTTGTCCCTCTCTATTGTCTTCCTAAGACCGCTTGGCCTCCGACTTGTGCCCCGCGAGCGCCTTTCTGCCCGGTCCAGACGTGGCTGAAAACTAATGTTGACGTCAGCCTCAGTTTCACCCTACGTTCCGGAAGTGAGCCACGTC
>JAZQNT010000519.1:0-10239 GCA_045627505.1 Nocardioides sp. | reverse complement strand
GTTCTTCATCGTCTACGACGACACCGACCTCCCCCCGAACTACACGGTCTTCGGCACCGTCGACGCCGAGACCCTCAAGCGCATCGCCAAGGTCGCCGCCGCTGGCGACGCCGACGACGGGATCGCACCGGCCACCAAGGTCGACCTCGAGAAGGTCACCATCGGCTGACCCACCATCGGCCGCCCACCATCGGGCGCCCACCATCGGCTGGGCGCACGGTGCCTTGTGCGCCGGTGGGCGGCACAGCACGAAGGCCCGGTCCCGCAGCAGGTGCGGGACCGGGCCTTCCTCGCCTACGCGCTCAGCGCTCCAGGACGCCCTCGGGGGTGGCGAACTCCACCGGCTCACCGATCTGCACGGTGCGGCTCACCGGGCACAGGCGGTCGCGGCTCTGCTCCATGGACCGGACCAGCACCGAACGGGCGGCGTCGCCCTCGGGACCCTCTGGGAACTCCACGTCGAAGGTCAGCTGGAGGTTCTTCATGTGGTTGCCGAGCTCGTCGCGCACCTTGTCACCCTCGCTGGTGACGTGGAACTTCACGGCGGGGGCGCGCTTGCCGGTGATCAGGTCGACGTCGATGGCGCTGCAGCCGGCGATCGCGGTGAGCAGCAGCTCGACCGGCGAGAAGTCCGGGTCCTCTCCACCGGTGCCGAAGAAGATCTCTCCGCCGCGGCCGTTCTCGGCCTTGAAGCGGCCGGCACCGATCTTGGTGATCTCGACGGCGCGGTGGTTCTCCGGCTTCGGGGCATTCTCAGTCATGGGCCAAGCATACGAAGACGACAATCGCGAGCGGCGTGACCTCCCACCCGCCCCGCTCGCCCCGCTGGCCGCGGCCCAGAGTCCGGCCCAGAGTCCGGGTCAGAGTCCGGGTCAGAGTCCGGGTCAGGCAACGACAGCGGAACGATCCACCTCCCCCGGTACCGCGCTGCTCCACGTCCGCCTCTCCCGCGCCTAGGGTGGCGGGGTGACGAACCCGTACAAGAGCCTCCAGCACAGCGAGGCGATCGCCCGCGCCGCACTCCTCGCCGTCAACGACTACGACGTCGACCTGGACCTCGCCACGGACGAGCAGAGGTACCGCTCGTGCACCACCATCACGTTCTCCTCGGGATCCGGAGAGACGTTCCTGGACCTCAAGCCACGAGAGCTGCACGCGATCGAGCTCGACGGAGCCCCGCTTCCGCTCGAGCTGCTGCAGCAGGGCCGGGTGCCGTTGCGGCTGAACGCCGGTGAGCACCGACTCGTCGTCGAGGCCACCATGTCCTTCCGCAACGACGGCGAGGGACTGCACCAGCACGTCGATCCGGCAGACGGACGTCGATACGTCTACGGGATGTCGTTCATGGACGCGGCACCCAGCATCTTCGCCTGCTTCGACCAGCCTGACCTGAAGGCGCCCTACACGTTCCACGTGCGGGCACCCCGGGGCTGGCACGTCTTCGGGAACGCACCGGGCACCCAGGTGGAGCCCGGCGTCTGGGAGCTCGCGCGAACACAGCCGTTGTCGACCTACTTCGTCACCCTGGTGGCGGGCCCCTACCACCTCGTCACGGACTCCCACGACGGCATTCCCCTGGGGCTGAGTGCCCGGCAGAGCCTCGCCGCGGAGCTCGACCGGGACGCCGACGAGCTGCTCACCCTGACCCGGCAGTGCTTCGACGAGTTCCACCGGCTCTTCGGCATCCGATACCCGTTCGGCAACTACCACCAGGCGTTCGTCCCCGAGTTCAACGCGGGAGCCATGGAGAACCCCGGGTGCGTGACCTTCCGCGACCCGATGCTCTTCACCGGGACGGTGCCGCGCGGGCAGCGGGTGCAACGCGCCACCACCGTCGCGCACGAGATGGCCCACCAGTGGTTCGGCAACATCGTCACCCCGAAGTGGTGGGACGATCTGTGGCTGAACGAGTCGTTCGCCGAGTACATGGGCACCCGGGTCACCGCCGCGGTCACCCAGTTCGACGACGCCTGGACGCACAACGCCTGGGCCCGGCGGCAGTGGGGCCTGGTCGCCGACCAGCGGCCCAGCACCCACCCGGTAGCCGGCAACGGCGCCTTCGACGCCACGGCGGCCCTCCAGGACTTCGACGGGATCTCCTACGCCAAGGGCTCAGCAATCCTGAAGCAGCTCAACGCCCGGATCGGCGACGACGTCTTCCTCGCCGGCGCGGTCGACCACTTCACCCAGCACCGGTTCGGCAACGCGACCATGGACGACCTGTTCGGCTCGTGGGAGCGCGCCGGAGCCGGTGACCTCTCGGAGTTCACGGCCGCCTGGCTGCGGACCGCCGGTCCCGACACGATCTCCTTCGACCGGGCCACCGGCGAGCTGGTGCGCACCGCACCCGCCACCGTGCCGGCCGGCGGGTCCTCGCCGCGCAGCCACGTGTTGGGGCTCGGTGTGTTCACCGACTCAGGGCACGGGTCCTGCCCGGTCACCCTGGACGCCGACCGGATCAAGGTGGACGTGCCCAACGGCGCCGGGGTGGTCCCGGACCCCGACGAGGACACCTGGGCCGCGACCGTGGTGGACGAGGTCACCGTCGCTCACCTCACCTCGGCGATGGGGTACCTGTACGGCGAACCGCAGCTGCGGGCAGGCGTGTGGAACGCCGTGCGCTCGAGCGTCCACCAGTCCCTGCTCTCCCCCGACTCGGTGCTCGCTCTGGTCAACGCGGCACTCGTCGAGGAGGTCGAGGACGACGAGGTGACGACGCTCGTCCCCTTCGCCCTGTCCACGGCCGTGCTGGCCCGTGACCCCAGCCCGCTGGTTGCCGACCTCCATCGGGCAACGCTGCGCGCCGTCGCGCGTGCCGACCGCGGGGCGACCCTCCAAGTGGCTGCTTTCCAGGGTGCGGTCGCGACCGCGAGCGACGCCGAGCTGTTGACCACGTGGTTGGCCGGCGACGTACCCGCAGGAGTCGTGCTGGACGCCGACCTGGCGTGGGCGCTCCGGGTGCGGCTGGCGGTCCTGGGGGCTACCAGCGCCGATGCACTCGACGCTGCCCTCGCGCTGGACCCAAGCGCCAAGGCCCGGGTGGAACACGCCCGTGCCCGCGCGTCGCTCCCGGACGCCGAGGCCAAGGAATGGGCCTGGCAGCGGTTCACCGGTGAGGTGGACGTCCCGAACTACGAGCTCGAGGCCGCCGGACTGGGCATGTGGCGTTGGGGCCAGGAAGAGCTGACCGGTGCCTACGCGGACGCCTACCTGGAGATGCTGCCGACCATTGCCTCGGTGCACTCCGGCTGGGTGCTCGGAACTGCGCTCCGTTCCTTCTACCCCCACACCGCCGTCAACCGTGCGTTCCTCACGCTCGCAGAGAACGCCCTGGGGCAGGGCGCGCTCGACCTGACGGTGCGGCGCAACCTGGTGGACTCCACCGACACGCTCCGTCGTCGAGTGCTGACCCGGGAACGATTCGCCTGACCACAGGCCCTCTCCGCCCGCAGCCGCCGGACGTCATGGCTTTCGGGGGCCGGGACCGGCGATTGTCATGACGTCCCGCGGAGCCAGGCCCTTGGGACGGGTGAGGCCCCGGACCCTTGTTCGGGTCCGGGGCCTCAAGCCACGCTCACGACGTCTGACGTCGTGGTGGCTCAGTGGTTCTCGGCGAAGGCCTCGGGCGAGGGGCACGAGCAGACCAGGTTGCGGTCACCGTAGGCCTGGTCGATGCGGCCGACGGCGGGCCAGTACTTGTCCGGCGTGATCCCGGCCGGGAAGACTGCCTCCTCCCGGCTGTACGGGTGGTTCCACTCCCCGACCAGGGCACGGGCGGTGTGCGGCGCGTGACGGAGCGGAGACTCCTCCGGGGTCCACTCCCCTGCAGCCACCCGGTCGATCTCACCCTTGATCGCGACCATCGCGTCGATGAAGCGGTCGAGCTCCGCCAGGTCCTCCGACTCGGTCGGCTCCACCATCAGCGTGCCGGCGACGGGGAACGACATGGTGGGCGCGTGGAAGCCGTAGTCGATCAGGCGCTTGGCCACGTCATCCACGGTGACACCGGTGGCCGCGGTCAGCGGACGCACGTCGAGGATGCACTCGTGCGCCACCAGGCCGTTCTCGCCCCGGTAGAGCACCGGGAAGTGCTCGTCCAGACGCGCTGCGACGTAGTTGGCCGACAGCACGGCGTGGGCGGTGGCCGTGGTGAGGCCCTCGGCGCCCATCATCCGCACGTACGCCCAGGAGATCGGCAGAATTCCCGCCGAGCCGTAGGGGGCGGCGCTGATCGGGCCGATGCCCGCACGCTTCGCCTCTTCCGGGTGCGCGCCGTGCGAGGGCAGGTACGGGGCCAGGTGCGCCCGGACCGCCACCGGGCCGACGCCCGGACCGCCGCCGCCGTGCGGGATGCAGAAGGTCTTGTGCAGGTTCAGGTGCGAGACGTCGCCACCGAACTCACCGGGGCGAGCGTGTCCGACCAGGGCGTTCAGGTTGGCGCCGTCGACGTACACCTGACCACCGTGGGAGTGCACGAGCTTGCACAGGTCGGTGATGGTCTCCTCGTACACACCGTGCGTCGAGGGATAGGTGACCATGATCGCCGCGAGCGTCTCGGAGTGCTCGTCGCACTTCTCACGCAGGTCGTCGAGGTCGATCGAGCCGTCCTCGAGCGACTTCACGACCACCACGCGCATCCCGGCCATGACGGCGGAGGCGGCGTTGGTGCCGTGCGCCGACGACGGGATCAGGCACACGTCGCGCTCGGGGGTGCCCTCGACGTGCTGGGCCCGGTGGTAGCCACGGATCGCCAGCAGGCCGGCCAGCTCGCCCTGCGATCCGGCGTTCGGCTGGATCGACACCTGGTCGTACCCGGTCACCTCGGCCAGCCAGCCCTCGAGGTCCGCGACCAGGCGTCGGTACCCTGACGCGTCCTCGGCCGGCGCGAACGGGTGCAGGTCGGCGAAGCCCGGAAGGCTGATCGGCTCCATCTCCGAGGTGGCGTTCAGCTTCATCGTGCAGGAGCCGAGCGGGATCATGCCGCGGTCGAGGGCGTAGTCGCGCCCCGACAGCTTGCTCAGGTAGCGCAGCATCTGGGTCTCGGAGTGGTGCGAGTTGAAGACCTCGTGGGTGAGGAACTCCGTGCCCCGCACCAGCCCGGTCGGCAGCGCGTCGGGGACACCGGCATCCACCGCGGCCACGTCAGCGCTCAGGCCGAAGGCCTTCAGCACCCGGTTCACCGTGGACTCCGTCGTGGTCTCCGAGGTGGAGAGACCCACCGTGTCGGCGTCGACCCGGCGGACCTGCAGCCCCAGCGACCGCGCGTGCGCCGCCACGTCGTCGGCACGTCCGGGGACCCGCACCGTCAGGGTGTCGAAGAAGGTCTCGTTGACGACGTCGACCCCGCCGGCCCGCAGTGCACCGGCGATCACAGCGGCGTAGCGGTGCGCGCGGCGGGCGATGGCTCGCAGTCCGTCGGGACCGTGGTGGACGGCGTACATGGAGGCGACCACGGCCAACAGCACCTGCGCGGTGCAGATGTTGGAGGTGGCCTTGTCGCGGCGGATGTGCTGCTCACGGGTCTGCAACGCCAGGCGGTAGGCCGGACGGCCCTCCGCGTCGATCGAGACGCCGACCAGGCGACCGGGAAGGTGGCGCTCCAAGCCCTTCTTCACCGACATGTAGCCGGCGTGCGGGCCGCCGTAGAACAGCGGGACGCCGAAGCGCTGGGTGGAGCCCACCGCCACGTCGGCGCCCAGCTCACCCGGGGACTCCAGGAGCGTGAGGGCGAGGAGGTCGGCCGCGACGACCGCCAGAGCGTTGCGCTCGTGCGCCTGCTCGATGACCCGGCGCGGGTCGAGCACCCGACCCGACGCCCCCGGGTACTGCACGAGCACGCCGCACAGCTCACCGTCGGTCAGCCCGTCGGAGAGGTCGGCGACGACGACCTCGATGCCCATCGCCTCGGCACGGGTGAGGACGACCTCGATCGTCTGCGGCAGCGCGTCTGCGTCCACCACGAAGGGTCCGGACGCCTTGCGGTTCGCGCGACGGACCAGGGTCATCGCCTCGGCGGCCGCGGTTCCCTCGTCGAGGAGCGAGGCGTTGGCGGTCGGGAGACCGGTGAGGTCACCGACCATCGTCTGGAAGTTGATCAGGGCCTCGAGCCGCCCCTGGGAGATCTCCGGCTGGTACGGGGTGTACGCGGTGTACCAGGCCGGGTCCTCGAGGACGTTGCGCCGAATGACCGGCGGGGTGACCGTGCCGTGGTAGCCCAGTCCGATCAGTGACTCCGCCGGCCGGTTGGTGGCTGCCAGCTGCCGCAACTCCGCCGAAGCAGCAGCCTCGGTCAGCGGCTCGGGGAGGTCGAGCGCCACGGTGCTGCGGATCCCCCCGGGCACAGCAGCGTCCATCAGCGACTCGATGCTCGCGTGCCCCAGCAACTTGAGCATGCCCTCGACGTCAGCGGGCCGCAGGCCCAGGTGGCGCGAGGAGAAGGGACGCGCGTTGTCGAGCTGTCCGAGGGTCGGCTGGTCAGGAAGATGCTGGGACACAAGTACTCCGTGGGGGGGTCGGACGAACAGGACCGCCTCCCCCTCTGTCGACACCAGGTCGCGTACGACCGGGTACTCCAGAGTTGCCTGCTTCTGACGGTCCCTTGTGCCTGAGAGGTTCCGGGGAGGAATTGCCCCTTCGGCGCCGACCTGGAGTCGGAACTCTCCCGTCGAAATCAACAGCGCCCCGGAATCTACCATCCCGGGGCGCTGGTGCTCGAGGCCTGTTCAGCCAATACGTCGCTGCGCTCGGCGAGCCGCGAGTTCGTCGCCGGAGGCCGACGTCGAACTCTCGGACGCGGTGCGCTCACTGGGCAGCTCGGAGAGCGTGCCCTCGATCTCGCGCCACACACCGCCAATGGCGATGCCGAAGACTCCCTGCCCGCCCTGGAGGAGGTCGATGACCTCGTCGTTGCTGGTGCACTCGTAGACCGAGGCACCATCACTCATCAGAGTGACGCGGGTGAGGTCGTCAGTGCCGCGCTGCCGCAAGTGCTGCACCGCGGTGCGGATCTGCTGCAACGAGATTCCTGCGTCCAGGAGGCGCTTGACCACCTTCAGCAACAGGATGTCGCGGAAGGAGTACAGACGCTGCGAACCGGATCCCGTCGCCCCACGCACGGTGGGTTCGACCAGACCAGTACGGGCCCAGTAGTCCAGCTGCCGGTACGTGATACCGGCGGCACTGCAGGCCGTGGGCCCGCGGTAGCCGGTGTCACTGGGCAGCGGGGACACGTCGTCGCTGAAGAGCAGACCCTGCTCCTCAGCGACATCGGTGGCAGCGGCCTCAGCCGCGGACACCGTGTCCTGCTCGTTCTCATTCACGCCCACAGGGGACCCTCCGTCGTCTACTCCGCTGAGCGTAACCCGATCGGGGGAAGGAAGTGGACCTGCAAGAGACAGGTCCGTCGGTTGAGTTACAACGGAGACAGTTCAAGGTAAGCCGCAGCACACAGGGGGTCAACGCCCTCGGCGGCGTGTCGCCAACCCGAGGGTCCTTCCCGACGCACCCCTGACTGGAACAACCGGGGCAGCCCTGTGATTCCCGCGCCGGGACCACTGGGCCGGCATCACTTTGCCGGGATCACTTTGCCGGGATCACTGGGCCGGCATCACTGGGCCGGGATCACTCCGAGGGACGCTCGAAGTCCTCCGGGCTGACGTGGTCCAGGAACTCACGGAATGCCTCGACCTCGTCCTCCTGCTCGGCGGGGACGGTGATGGCGGTCTCCTCGACCACCCCGTCAGCCACCAGCACACGGCTACCGGTCCGCAGGGCCAGGGCGATGGAGTCGGAAGGACGGGCGCTCACCTCGACGCCCGAGGCGAAGGCAAGGACGGCGTAGAAGACGCCGTCCTTGACGTCGACGATCCGGACCTCCTCGAGCGACTGCCCCGTGGCCTCGATGATGTCGCGCAGCAGGTCGTGCGTGAGCGGGCGGGGCGGCGCGACGCCCTGCTGGGCGAAGGCGATCGCGGTGGCTTCGACGGCGCCGATCCAAATGGGCACGAAGCGTTCCCCGCCCACTTCCCGCAACAGGACAATGGGCTGGTTGGAAGGCATCTCGACCCTCACGCCGATGACGTCGAACTCTCGCACGCCCTCAGCCTACAGCGCCTCGCCCCCGAGCCACGCCCGACGAGCGTACGAGAGCGTTCGCCAGCGGCGAACCCAGGTGACGCCGGTGCAGCCCGCCTGACGCTGCGCCTTCGAGCGCGCCAGGACCGCCGCAGTCAGGGACGCTGCAGTTAGGGACGCTGCAGGCGAGCCTTGACGAGTGTGGCGTGCAGTCTCACGGACAGCGCCGCGATCTCGTTGGCGGCCTCCTGGGCGCGCGCCACCGCCGCCGCGTCCCGGCCGCGCTTCAACGGCTCGACGACCTGCTCGACGAGCCCGACCTCGCGGTCCGCCGCCGCCTTGAAGGCGCGCAGGTGGCGAGGCTCGATCCCGAATCCGGCCATCTCCTTGGCGGTGCGGGCCACCAGGAGTGCGTTGCTGTCGTAGTGACCCGTTCCCCGGAACGGGGTCACCAGTCCGTGGTCCTCCAGCTCGCCCAGGAACTCGTCCTCGATGCCAGCGATCTTCATCAGCTCACGCCTCGACACGCGCAGGTCTGACCTCGACCCGAACGACTCGGCGGAGGGGAGGCCGTCGCCAGCCAGTGCCACCTTCGGCACTGCGGGCACGGGCGACTCGATCGGCGGGGGCGCCTGACCGCTGTCGATCGCTGCCAGGTGGTCACCGATCACCTTGAGCGGCAGGTAGTGGTCGCGCTGCATGCGCAGCACGTACCTGAGCCGGTCGACGTCCGCCTCGGAGAACTTTCGGTACCCGGCGGGCGTGCGCTCAGGCTTGATGAGTCCCTTGTCCTCGAGGAAGCGGATCTTGGGGATCGTCACCCCCGGGAAGTCGGGACGCAACAGGTCGAGGACCTGCCCGATGTTCATCCTGGCCCGGTGCGGGTCCCCCGCTGCGGCCGGCCGCGCCACGTTCAGGCCTCCGGTCATCCTGCGTGGCCGGCAAAGAACACGAGGCGGTACTTGCCGATCTGCACCTCGTCGCCGTCGCTCAGGGGGAGTTCGTCGATCCGGTCGCGGTTGACGTAGGTGCCGTTCAGGCTGCCCACGTCAGACACCGAGAAGGCGCTCCCGGACCGGCGGAACTCGGCGTGCCGACGCGAGACGGTCACGTCGTCGAGGAAGATCGATGACTCCGGGTGGCGACCGGCGGTCACCAGGTCGGAGTCGAGCAGGAACCGCTGACCCGCCCCGGGGCCGCGCTGGACGACCAGCAGGGCCGAGCCGGAGGGCAGGGCGTCGACAGCAGCTGCGTCCACCGGGCTGAGATCGCGGTCGGACGTGGCCAGCACGTCGGTGAGGGGCGCGATGCTCGCCGTCGACTCGACACTGGCGGTCACCGGCGCGTCGGTCGCCACCAGGCGCGTGCCGCACTGGGAGCAGAAACGCGCATCCTCAGGGTTGTTCTTGCCGCAGGCCGTGCAGAACGGCATCTGTCCTCCGCTTCGGTGTTCCCGGTCAAGGTGACCGGGCAGTGGTTCGAAACCCTTGGCCGGACTCAAGGTTGCCCCGAAAGTACCAGCCGGGGCAACCGAGTGGGCAGCGATCAGGCCAGAGTGGCCTGGTAGGCACTCGCGTCGAGCAGCTGCTCGAGCTGGGCCTCGTCGCTGGGGACGACCTCGATCAGCCAGCCGCCGACGTAGGGGTCGTTGTTGACCAGCTCGGGAGCAGCATCAAGGGCTTCGTTGCGGGCCACCACGGTGCCCGTGACCGGGGCGTAGATGTCGCTGACGGACTTGGTCGACTCCAGCTCGCCGCAGCCCTCGCCGGCGGTGACGGTGTCACCCAGCTCCGGCAGCTGGACGTAGACGATGTCGCCGAGTGCGTCCTGCGCGAAGTCAGTGATGCCGATCCGGACGGAACCCTCGTGCTCACGGAAATAATCCAAAGCACGGCGACAAGAATCCACTCCCCCTAAACCATCTACCAAATTCCGTAACGAATAAAACATAAAGACAGGTTTACCATCAATTGTATAATAATTAGGCTGGCTAAAGTAACGTTCGATGACCCGATGAACCACGGTTTCAAAGTCTTTACGGTCAACCTTGCCATCCCAGATCACCTCATTTGTAAAATTGTCAGAATTACGCTTATCCCAAACATAATTGGCATCGTGATTAGCCCACATCAAGTAAAATTTCATTAAGTCGGAGGCCAAGCGGTC
>JAZQNT010000518.1:0-2284 GCA_045627505.1 Nocardioides sp. | reverse complement strand
TTACATAAAGTGTTGACTGCTCAAGCAGTTCTACAGGGGTGTTCATTACCTTTAAGATAAGTGGTGCAATAAATACGCCTGCAATGCTAAGGATTAAGCCACCTCCTAAAGCAAAAGCATAGGAGGTGTGTAATGCCTTTTGTAGCAATTCCCGTGAGAACTCCTCCAGCTGCATTGACCGGTATAAGCGGGATTCTCTTGGTGTCATAGGTGCCTTTCGTAGTCTCGGAATTAAACATGTCTCCCTCTCCACTGATTAGCCATTCTTGGTTGATTTCCGGATATGCGCGGAGAATACTCCGCATCTTTTCTGTGGTTGGAGACTTGTGCAATGCCTTAATGTAGCCATTAGACATGCTCCCCTCGGACGCGGGCACCGCGGCCACGTGGGCAGTCGCGACGATGGAGCTCGGGGCGCTCGTCTGCACCGCCAAGGAGGCGCGCTGTGCGGCCTGCCCGGTCAGCGAGCGGTGCGCGTGGCTGGCAGCGGGACGCCCCGCCCATGACGGGCCGCCACGCAAGGGACAGGCCTGGGCCGGCACCGACCGCCAGTGCCGCGGGCGTCTGATGGCCGTCCTGCGCGCCGCGGACGGCCCCGTGCACGCCACCAGCCTGGTCACCGCGTGGGACCGCACCGACCAGCGGGAGAAGTGCATCGACTCCCTGCTCGCCGACGGACTGATGGTCCGCGCCGGCGACGAGTCCTACGCCCTCCCCTGACCTGCTCCCAGGAGCCCTGGGCCGGACGTCATGGCTTTCGTTGGTGCGGGCCCGCGGTTCCTATGACGTCCGGCTGCTTTCCGACGGCGTCCGGCAGCTTTCTCCGACGACGTCCGGTCGGGTGGAAAGCCGAAGGCCCGGCCCCCGAGGGGACCGGGCCTTCGAGCCTGGAGCGGTGCTGGATCAGTCGTCGGACTTCGGGACGTCGATCGGGCCGGCGGAGTCGTCCGGACCCTCCTGGGCCTCCAGCTCGGCGGCCTCGAGCGGCGGGATGTCCGGAACGATCGAGTTCTTCTGACCGGCGAAGGTGAACGCGGCGTCCTTGCCCTCGCCCTCGATGTCCACGAGCACGATCTGGCCGGGGCCGACCTCGCCGTAGAGCATCTTCTCGGCCAGGACATCCTCGATCTCGCGCTGGACCGTGCGGCGCAGCGGACGGGCACCGAGGACCGGGTCGAAGCCGCGCTCGGCGAGCACGCGCTTGGCCCTCTCGGTCACCTCGATCGTCATGTCGCGGTCGCGCAGGCGCTTGTCGACGGCGGCGATCATGTTGTCGACCATCGCGACGATCTGCTCCTGGTTGAGCGGCGGGAACACGATGACCTCGTCCACACGGTTGAGGAACTCGGGGCGGAAGTGCTGCTTGAGCTCCTCCGAGACCTTGTTCTTCATCCGGTCGTAGGTGGACTGGACGTCGGAGGCGTTGCCGAAGCCCAGGCTCATGCCCTTGCTGATGTCTCGCGACCCCAAGTTGGTCGTCATGATGATGACGGTGTTCTTGAAGTCCACGACACGGCCCTGCGAGTCGGTCAGGCGACCTTCCTCGAGGATCTGCAGCAGCGAGTTGAAGATGTCCGGGTGGGCCTTCTCGACCTCGTCGAAGAGGACCACGGAGAACGGCTTGCGGCGCACCTTCTCGGTGAGCTGGCCACCCTCCTCGTAACCCACGTATCCCGGCGGGGAACCGAAGAGGCGCGAGACGGTGTGCTTCTCGGAGAACTCCGACATGTCGAGCTGGATGAGGGAGTCCTCGTCGCCGAAGAGGAACTCGGCGAGCGTCTTGGACAGCCACGTCTTACCGACGCCCGAGGGACCGGCGAAGATGAACGAACCGCCGGGGCGCTTCGGGTCCTTCAGGCCGGCACGGGTGCGGCGGATCGCCCGCGAGATCGCCTTGACGGCGTCGTCCTGGCCGATGACGCGCTTGTGGAGCTCGTCCTCCATCTTGAGCAGACGGGTGGACTCCTCCTCCGACAGCTTCACGATCGGGATGCCGGTGGCGACCGCGAGGACCTCGGCGATGATCTCCTCGTCGACCTCGGCGATCTCGTCCAGGTCGTTGGAGCGCCACTGCTTCTCACGCTCGGCCTTGGCGGCGATCAGCTGCTTCTCCTCGTCGCGCAGACGCGCGGCGGCCTCGAAGTCCTGACCGTCGATCGCGGCCTCCTTGCGCTGGCGCACGTCGGAGATCTTGTCGTCGTACTCGCGCAGGCCGGCGGGAGCGGTCATGCGACGGATGCGCAGACGCGAACCGGCCTCGTAGAACAGGTCGCTCGCCTTGTCC
>JAZQNT010000517.1:0-7276 GCA_045627505.1 Nocardioides sp. | reverse complement strand
CACCTCGTCGCCCGGCTTGAGCACGCCACCGGCCACCTGGCCGGCGTAGCCGCGGTAGTCGGGGAACTCCTCCGACTTCGGGCGGATCACGTACTGCACCAAGTCGGATCGTAGCCATGTCGTTCTGTGAGCCAAGGAGTTGTCCCTCTCTATTGTCTTCCTAAGACCGCTTGGCCTCCGACTTCACCTCGTCGCCCGGCTTGAGCACGCCACCGGCCACCTGGCCGGCGTAGCCGCGGTAGTCGTGGAACTCCTCCGACTTCGGGCGGATCACGTACTGCACCGGGAAGCGGACGTCCACCAGGTCGCGGTCGCTGGCCACGTGCACGTTCTCCAGGTGGTGCATCAGGGTCGGGCCCTGGTACCAGGGAGTGTTCTCCGAACGGTTCACCACGTTGTCGCCCTGGAGCGCCGAGATCGGCACCACCGCGAGGTCGGGGATGTTCAGCTTGGCCGCGAACTTGGTGAATTCGGCGTGGATCTTGTTGTAGACGTCCTGGCTCCAGTCCACCAGGTCCATCTTGTTGACCGCCAGCACCAGGTGCGGCACCCGCAGCAGGCTCAGCAGCACCGCGTGGCGGCGCGACTGCTCGGTCAGCCCGTTCCGGGCGTCCACCAGCACGAGGCCCAAGTCGGCGGTCGACGCGCCCGTCACCATGTTGCGGGTGTACTGGATGTGCCCCGGAGTGTCCGCGATGATGAACTTCCGCGTCGGGGTCGCGAAGTACCGGTAGGCCACGTCGATGGTGATGCCCTGCTCGCGCTCCGAGCGCAGACCGTCGGTGAGCAGCGAGAGGTCGACGTAGTCGTGCCCCTTCTGCTCCGAGGTGCGCTCCACCGCCTCGAGCTGGTCGGCGAAGATCGACTTGGAGTCGTAGAGCAGCCGTCCGATCAGGGTCGACTTGCCGTCGTCCACCGAACCCGCGGTGGCGAAGCGCAGCAGGTCCATCGGCGGCTGCTCCGGGCCGGTGCCTGCGGTGATCTCGGCGGTGTTCTCGGTGCCGATCTGGGTCCCGGTGGACATCAGAAGTACCCCTCCTTCTTGCGGTCCTCCATGGCTGCCTCGGAGAACCGGTCGTCGCCGCGGGTTGCGCCGCGTTCGGTCAGTCGCGCCACCGAGATCTCCTCGATGATCTCGTCCAGCGTCCCGGCGCTCGACTCCACGCACCCGGTCAACGTCATGTCGCCGCAGGTGCGGAACCGCACGGAGCGCTCGTACACCCGCTGAGGTCTTCGAGGACCAACTATGCTCCCTCCAACAACCCGGTGTTGCATCGACCAGTTGAACTCGCCCAATGCCCTGGCCGAGGCGTGCAACACGCTGTTCAAGGCCGGAACTCGTCCGCAACAAGGGGCCATGGAAGAACATCGACGACTCGAGATCGCAGTGGCGGAGTACATCGATTGCTTCAACCACAGGCGCCTGCACGGCGAGATCGGACTCGTCCCAACTGGGTCCCCTGTCTGCGCGCAGGACGTGCGTTGCGGGAGCCACGGGCGCGATCGCAGAACAAGGCGCTGAGGCACGTGACCGCCGATGTCGTCCTCAGCGAACGCCCCGCTGAGGCTGCCGATCGTGCGGTCCCTGGCCATTGGAGGGCGACCTGATCGTCGGCACGGGCCGGTCGGCGATCGACACGCTCGGCGAGCGCAGCAGTCGCTCAACTCTCCTGGTCCATCTGCCGCGGCTAGCGGGCTGGGGCGAGAAGCCGCACGTGAAGCACGGGCCCTCACACGGTGCATAAAGAGCCGTCGCGATCAACGCCCCGTGACCACGTCGATGACCAAGCGGCCGAGCAACTGCGCAAGTCCGACGTGGGACCGTGGCAAGGGACACTCAGGTCACGCCCTGTTCGCCTTGGGCGACCGGCACGAAGGTCTTCTTCGCCGACCCTCAGTCGCCGTGGAAGCGGCCGAGCAACGAGAACACCAACGGCCTGTTGCGGCAGTACTTCCCTGAGGGCACTGACCTGTCGCACTGGTCGGCCGAGGACCTAGAGGCCGTCGCCTACACACACTCAACGATCGGCCCCGCAAGGTCCTCGGCTGGAGGTGTGCCGTTGGTGGTTGTCTCGAACTTACTCGCGCAGGATCGTGGGCTGGAACGTCGCGGGCACACTGCGAGCCCGATCTGGGCCTATGTCGGCGCTGGACATGGCCGCGTGGGACGCCGAGCACGAGGGTGCGATCGATCTGACCCGGCTGGTGACGCCGTCGACCGGGACAGTGGGGGACAGCTACCCGCAATGCTCTGGCAGAGTCGGTCAACGGCCTGTACGAGACCGAGTTGATCCGCATCCGGGGGCCGTGGAAGGCGATCGAGCAGGTCGAGCTCGCGACCCTGAAGTACGTGTGGTGGTGGACAACCAGCGCCTTCGCAGCGAGCTCGACATGTTGACCCCACTCGAGGTCGAGGTGGCCTACTACGCTGCCCAAGAATCACCCCGGCCGGCACTCGCTGGCCAGGGGAACGCATGGGAACCAAAACCAGTGCGATTCACAACCCCTGTTACACCTACGTGCAGCAGTCCCACATGGTGGTCACAGGGTAGGTGTGCCGAACGTCACGCAGCCCTAGACTCCCCGCTCGTACTGGACGAGAGCTGGAAGTGAGTGCGCGTGCACACAATGACTGCGGCGAATCAAGCGACAGTGCTGGTGACAGGGGGAACAGGATCGTTCGGTTCGACCATGGTCAGACAACTGCTCGAGTCTGACGTGCGGGAGATCCGTATCTACAGCCGCGACGAGCTCAAGCAGGACGACATGCGACGTCGCTTGGGTGACTCGCGAGTGCGTTTCTACATCGGGGACGTGCGTGACTACGACAGCGTCGACCGGGCCACCCGCGGCGTCGACTTCGTTTTCCATGCCGCCGCGCTCAAGCAGGTGCCGAGTTGCGAGTTCTTCCCGCTCGAGGCCGTCAAGACCAACGTCCTGGGCTCGTCGAACGTGCTCGAGGCGTCGAACAAGAACGGTGTTCACTCCCTGGTGTGTCTGGGCACGGACAAGGCCGCCTATCCGGTCAACGCCATGGGCCTTTCCAAGGCCATGATGGAAAAGGTCGCCCAGGCCTTCGCTCGCAACAACCCCACGGCTCGCACCACGGTGTCCACGGTTCGCTACGGCAACGTGATGTGCTCGCGCGGTTCGGTGATCCCGCTGTTCGTGGAGCAGATCAAGGCGGGTACGCCGCTCACGCTCACCGACCCCGACATGACGCGCTTCCTGATGTCGCTCGAGGAGGCCGTCCTCCTGGTGGACCACGCCTTCGAGCATGCGAATCCGGGCGACCTCTTCATCCGAAAGGCGCCGGCCTCCACGGTCGAGGTGCTGGCCAAGGCAGTCGGCAAGGCGATGGGGGTGGAGCCCGAGCTCAAGGTCATCGGCACCCGCCACGGTGAGAAGTTGTACGAGACCCTCGCCACCCGGGAGGAGCTTGAGCGGGCGGAGGACCAGGGGGATTACTACCGCGTCTCCGTGGACGCTCGTGACCTGAACTACGGGCAGTACTTCGAGGAAGGCGACGGCACTGCCGGCCACGACGATTATCACTCGCACAACACCGAGCGGCTCGGTGTTGACGGCGTTCTCGACCTGCTGATGGCCCTGCCGGCCTTTCGCGAGCTCATCGGAGCAAGGTGATGGCTCAGCCATTACCGTTTGCCCTGCCGGACGTAGGTGAAGCCGAGATCGAAGCTGTGGCGGCCGCCATCCGGTCGGGCTGGGTGTCCTCCGGCCCGCAGGCCAAGGCATTCGAGGAAGACTTCGCAACGCACTGTGGCGATGGTGTGCACGCGTCCACGGTTAATTCTGCGACTGCCGGCCTGCACCTAGCGCTGGAAGCGCTGGGTATTGGCCCCGGCGACGAGGTCCTCGTACCGACGTGGACGTTCACTGCGACGGCCGAGGTGGTGCGCTACCTGGGCGCGGAGCCGGTTTTGGTTGACGTCGACCCGGAGACCTTCAACATCGATCTCGTGGCCGCGGCCAAGGCAGTGTCCGGGCAAACACGCGCGGTCATGCCAGTCCACTTCGCTGGCCTGCCTGTTTCTCCTTCGGCCCTCCGCAGTTTCGCCGACGACCATGCGCTGAAGGTCGTTGAGGATGCGGCACACGCCCTCCCGGCCGCCGCTGAGGGCGAGACAGTCGGAAGTGGCGCTTCTGACGCCACGGTGTTCTCCTTCTACGCGACGAAGACGATCACCACTGGGGAGGGTGGCATGGTCGTCACCCGCAACCGTGAGGTCACGGACCGGATCAAGCTCATGCGGCTGCACGGCATCAGCCGCGATGCGTTCGACCGCTACCGTTCTGCGTTGCCGTCGTGGCAATACGAGGTGGTCGCCCCCGGTTACAAGTACAATCTTACCGACCCCGCGGCGGCCATGGGCCGGGTCCAGTTGGGGCGGGCGCGAGCCATGCGTGACCGCCGTGCGGAGATCGCGCGCGCCTATGACGAGGCCTTCACCGACCTTGACCTCCAACTTCCTGTGCATGGTCCCGAGGGCACGATGCATGCCTGGCACCTGTACGTGGTCCGCGTGCCGCGTGGCGCTGACCGAGACGGGTTCATCAGGGCCCTCGCGGCAGAAGGCATCGGAACGAGCGTGCACTTCATCCCACTGCACATGCATCCCTACTGGCGCGACCGTGGTGGTCTGGCTCCGGAAGACTTCCCGCATGCGTCCGCCGAGTTCGAGCGCGTCGTGTCGCTGCCCATCTTCTCCAGCATGACTGATGACCAATTGGGTCGCGTCGTGGATGTTGTGACCCGGTTGCGGAGGTCGCAATGAAGCGCCTGCTTGACGTCGTGGCGTCCGCAGGCGGGCTAGTGCTCACCAGCCCCCTGCTTCTGGTGGCTGCGATGGCCGTTCGTCTGGAGTCGTCAGGACCGGTGATCTTTCGGCAGGTGCGGGTAGGGCGCCACGGCCGGACCTTTGAGATCTTGAAGTTTCGCACCATGCGCACCGGCGTCCCAGGATCCCAGGTCACCTCTGGAGACGACCCTCGAATCACGCGTTCGGGACGGTGGTTGCGTTCCACGAAGTTCGACGAACTGCCCCAGTTGCTCAACGTCCTGCGCGGTGAGATGAGTCTGGTGGGTCCGCGCCCGGAGGTGCCCAAGTACGTGGCTCTCTGGCCGGCGGAGGCGCGAGACGTGGTGCTGTCGGTGCGTCCGGGCATCACTGACCCCGCCTCCATCGTGTTCCGCCGTGAGGCTGAGGAGCTGGCGGCCGCGGAGGATCCCGAGCGCCACTACGTGGAGAAGATCCTGCCGCGCAAGGTGTCGATGTACTGCGACTACGTGCAGCACCGCTCGTTCCGTAGTGACATGCGCATCCTCACCACCACGTTGCGCACCGTGGCGGAGGGCTGAGATGAAGATCGGACTGCTCACGCAGTGGTACGCCCCCGAGCCGGGTCCTGCCTCCTTGCCGACGAGCCTGGCCGAGGGACTGGCTGGGAGAGGCCACGACGTGCGTGTCCTGACCGGGTTCCCCAGTTACCCGCACGGGCGGATCGCGGACGGCTACGCCCAGCAGCGACGTAGCGACGAGCTGGTCAACGGGGTGAGCGTGCGACGCGTCGCGCTGTACCCCAGCCACGACGGCTCGTTCCTCAAGCGGGTGGCCAACTACGGCAGCTTCGCGGTCTCGGCGCTCGCCTCGGGTCTCGACGTTCTGGAGGACGTGGACGCGCTGTGGGTCAACTACTCACCGGTGACGGTGAGCTTGCCGATGTTCTGGCTGCACCGGCGCCGTCGCACGCCTCTGGTCGTGCACGTGCTCGACCTGTGGCCCGACACCGTCACGGCCAGCGGGTTGGGGGGCGGCCTCGGGACTCGTGCGGAGTCGGCGCTCACCGCCTGGTGCGACCGGATCTACCGAGCTGCCGACACCGTCGCCTACATCTCCGAGGGAGTCGGTGACGTCCTCGCTCGACGCGGGGTGCCGCGCGAGAAGCTCAGCTACGCCCCGATGTGGGCCGACGAAGCGGTGAACGTCCCGGCGGAACCGACCGGGCGTCGGGGGTGGGGCGTCCGGGAGGACACCTTGGTCGTCGCCTATGCCGGCACGCTCGGCGGCGCACAGGACCTGCACACGCTGATCGACGCGTGCGCCGCCGTGACCGACCTGGACCTTGTCTGCCTGGTGGCAGGTTCAGGGACGCACGAGGAGGAGCTGCGCGCCCGTGTCGCTGCGACGGGAGCCAGCAACGTGAGGTTCGTGGGGCGCCTGGACGCCGAGGGAGTGCGCGAACTCAACGCGACGAGTGACGTGCACTACGTCGGTCTCAACGACCACCCCCTGGCCCGGGTCACGATGCCGAGCAAGGTGCAGGCCATCCTGGCCGCGGGGCGGCCCATCGTCGGCGCCCTCATGGGTGACGCGGCTGCCGCGGTGGAGCGTGCAGGGGGCTTCACGGTGCGCCCGGGAGACGTGCTGGGCCTCGCCGCCCACCTGCGCACCCTGGCGTCCCTGGGCCCACAGGGGCTTGCCGGCCTTCGAGCCAGCGCCCGCGCCCAGTACGAGAAGGAGTTCAGCCGCGACCGGGGCGTCGAGACGATCGAGCGGCTCCTCCTGGATGCCGCAGAGCGGGGACGACGTGGCTGACATGGTCGTCAGGCCCCTGCGCCCCGAGGACGTCGCCGACTGCGCGGCTCTGCACGTCGAAGCCTTCCCCGGTTTCTTCCTGAGCCAGCTCGGGCCACGCTTCCTGCGTGAGTTCTACCGCGGCTTCCTGGGGGACCCGGATGCGGTCGCGCTCGTGGCGGAGTCTCCGGAGGGTGACGTTGCAGGCGTCGTGGTCGGAACCCTGGAACCGAAGGGGTTCTTCTCGAGGCTGCTCAGGCGACGTCTGGTCGGCTTCCTGATCGCCTCGTTCCTGGTGGTGCTGCGTCGTCCGACTGCCGCCCCGAGGTTGTTCAAGGCAGTGCTCTACCGGGGGCAGGTCCCCCTCGAGGTGGAGGGTGCGCTGGTGAGCTCGATCTGTGTCGTCCCGCACGGTCAGGCGCGTGGGACGGGGACGCAACTCATCACGGCCTTCGCCGAGGCGATCGCCTGCCACGGCTCTGGTGCCTACCTGCTGACGGACCGGGACCACAACGAGCGGGCCAATGCGTTCTACGTGCGCAACGGCTGGCGGTTGGCGGGAAGCTATGACACGGCGGAGGGCCGCGGCATGAACTGTTACGTACTCGGCAGACCCGAAGGGCAACAGAGATGAAGATCGCAATCACCGGGGCCCACGGCTTCCTCGGCTGGCACACCGC
>JAZQNT010000516.1:0-6091 GCA_045627505.1 Nocardioides sp. | reverse complement strand
TGGTCGTGGTGGACGAGGACTTCGGCCTGCGCATCACCGAGATCATCGAAGACGCGGGCGCCTGACAGTGGTCGAACTGACCCTGCGGCTGGTGTTCTCGCTGGCCGTCGTGATCGGGCTGCTGCTCGTGGCGGTCCGAGTCGCCGGCAAGCGGTTCTCCGGCGCACCCGACGCGCTGGTGCGGGTGGTGCACCGGCAGCCGTTGAGTCGCGGCGCCGCGGTGGTCGTGGTGACCGTCGGCAGCCGCGTCCTGGTGCTCGGGAGCACCGAGCACCAGGTCACCGTGCTGAGCGAGCTCGACCCTGAGGAGCTGGTCAGCGCCGACCGCGTCGAGGAGGCCATGGCCGCCGAGGACGCCGGGACCGTGGGCACCCACGCCGCTCACGGTCACGCCGGCCAGCTCGCAGGGTCCGTCCGCGGGAACCGACGAGCTCCCGGAGCGCTCGACGGCTCGTTGCTCTCCCCCGACACCTGGAAGCAGGCCCTGGCCGCGCTCACGAGCTCCCCGAGGAACCGCCGGTGAACACCGCCGACTGCGTGCCCGCAGCGGCTCCCCGGGGCACCGTCGTGCCCCGTGCGGCCCGCGCGCTGCTGCTGGGGGCTGCCGCGGTCGTGGTGCTCCTGGTCTCCCTGCTCTGGTTCACCACCCCGTACGCCGCGGCCGTGCCGGTCGACGCTGACCCCGGCCTGTTCTCCTCCTACGACCTCGACCAAGGTCAGTTCCTCGCCGACCCGGACGGCCCCGAGGGGCCCGAGGGTCCGAAGGGCGCCAGCTCGGTCACCATCGAGCTCGACGACCTGACCAAGAAGCCGACCACCTCGGTCGTCGTGATCATCGCGATGACCCTCATCTCGCTGCTCCCGGCGATCCTGCTGACCTGCACGAGCTTCACCAAGATCTTGGTCGTGCTCGGCCTGACCCGTAACGCGCTGGGCCTGCAGCAGACCCCGAACAACCAGGTGCTGGCCGGCCTGGCGCTCTTCCTCAGCCTCTTCATCATGGGGCCGGTGCTGAGCCAGATGAACGACGTCGGCATGCAGCCCTACCTCGAGGGCGACAAGACCGCCGCGGTCGCGATGAAGGACGGGATCGAGCCGCTGCGCGAGTTCATGATCGACCAGACCGGCGACGACGAACTCATCCTGCTCACGAACGTGGCCGGGACGGAGCTGCCGAACGACCGGGCCGACGTCGACATGACCACCCTGGTGCCCGCGTTCGTGCTCAGCGAGCTGAAGGAAGCCTTCATCATCGGCTTCATCATCTTCATCCCGTTCCTGGTCATCGACATCGTGGTCAGCGGCGCGCTGATGGCCCTGGGCATGATGATGATGCCGCCGACCATGGTGTCGCTGCCCTTCAAGCTGCTCCTCTTCGTCCTCGTCGACGGGTGGGGACTGGTGATCTCCTCGCTGGTCTCCAGCTACGGGGGCAGCACCTGATGACCGACACCACCGTCATCGAGATCGCCCTGCAGACCATGCTGGTGGCGCTCAAGCTCTCGGCGCCGATCCTGCTCTCCGCGCTCAGCATCGGCTTCACCGTCTCGCTGTTCCAGGCCATGACCCAGATCCAGGAGTTCACCCTCGCCTTCGTCCCGAAGCTGATCGGTGTGGGCGTCGCCCTGCTCATCTCGGGCAACTGGATGCTGCACACGCTGGTCAACTTCACCAACGAACTCTTCGAGCGTCTGCCCGCGATGGTCGGCTGAGCCGGACCAGCCGTGACCATCACCGTCAACGGTGAGGAGCTGCTCGCCTACCTCCTCGCCTCCGTGCGCATCATCGCCTGGCTCGCGGTGGTTCCGCCCTTCTCCTCGCGCTCGATCCCGGTGATGGGCAAGGTGGTGCTCTCGCTGGGTCTGGCCCTGGCGGTGGGCCCGTCGTTGACCGACAACCTCCCCACCACCGGCTGGGAGCTGCTGGTGGTGACCTTCACCCAGGTGCTCGTCGGGATGGGCATGGGGTTCCTGACCTTCCTGCTCTTCCAGGCGGTCGCCGTCGCCGGAAGCCTGATCGACATGTTCGGCGGCTTCGCGGTGAGCACCGCCTGGGACCCGATGTCCATGAACAGCAACACGGTCTTCGGCCGGTTCCACCAGATGCTGTTCACGGTCCTGCTGTTCGTGACCGGGGGGCACCTGCTGGTGATCGGGGGCCTGCTGCGCTCCTTCACGCTGCTGCCGCTGGGCGAGTCCCCCGACCTCGAGGGGGCGCCCGACATCCTCACCACCGCGTTCGCGCTCTTCTTCACCACCGCGGTGCAGATCGCGCTGCCGATGATCGCGGTGCTCTTCATCACCGACCTGGCCCTGGCCCTGCTGACCAAGGTGGCACCGCAGCTCAACGCGCTGAACGTCATGTTCGCCGCCAAGATCGGACTGACCCTGCTGTTGATCGGCATGTCCTTCCCGGTGCTGCCCGAGGCGGTCGACCGGCTGGTCGACCTCGCCAACGAGGCCTCCTCCGCGCTGCTCGGAGGGGGGTGACCGGTGGCCGAGGAGAAGACCGAGAAACCCACAGCCCAGAAGAACAAGGAGAACCGCAAGGAGGGACAGGTCCCGCGCTCGCAGGAGTTCGGCGGCTGGGGTTCCCTGCTGGTGGTCGCGCTGGCGATGCCGTGGCTGCTGGGCCGCGAGCTGGAGGCCATGCAAGAGCTCCTGGTCGCCAGCCTCACCGCCGCAGAGGCGCCCAGTGTGGCGAAGGCGCTGGAGATGCTCGGCGAGGGCCTGCGTCACGTCGGCCTGACCCTGGTCATCCTGGGGACGGGCGTCCTGCTCATCGGTGTCTCCGCGGCGTTGGCCCAGGGTGGCTTCTTCGTCGCCTCCAAGGCAGTGACGCCCAAGTTCTCGAAGCTGAACCCGATCTCCGGCGCCAAGCGCCTCTTCGGCCTGCAGACGCTGTGGGAGGGCGCGAAGATGCTCCTGAAGACCGCCGTCCTCGGAGCACTCTCCTACGGGATCATCACCGGCATCATGCCGTTGGTGGGTGGCCTGGTGCCGATCTCCACGGTGCTCAGCACGGTGCAGCACGAGGCCCTGCACCTCATGCGCAACGTCGCCATCGGGGCACTCGTCCTGGGCGCCGTCGACTACCTCTTCCAGCGGCGCAAGATGGGCAAGCAGACCCGGATGACCAAGCACGAGGTCAAGCAGGAGCACAAGAACACCGAGGGCGACCCCCTGGTGAAGAGCGCCATCCGCTCGCGGCAGCTGGCCGCGGCCCGCAACCGGATGATGGCCGACGTGCCCACTGCCGACGTGGTGCTGGTCAACCCCACGCACGTCGCGGTCGCGCTGAGCTACGACGCCGAGAAGGGCGCACCCCGAGTGGTGGCGAGGGGCGCCGGAGCCATCGCGCAGCGCATCCGTGAGGTCGCCACCGAGCACCGCGTCCCGCTGGTCCAGGACGTGCCGCTGGCCCGCGCCCTGCACTCCTCGACCCAGGTGGGTCAGGAGATCCCGCCCGAGCTGTTCGCGGCGGTGGCCCAGGTGCTCGCGTTCGTGATCAGCCGCCGCTCGCACGGCCACCGCGGGGGTGAGCACCGCACGCCCCGCCGTGACGCAGAACTGCCCCCCGTGCCGCGCCGCCGCCCGCCCGTCCCACGCCTGGCACCGGAGGCACCGGGCACGGAAGACCCGGCCGCCGACGGCTGAGCCGGTCCACTCATCCCAAAGCCCTCAGGACACCACGGCGTCCGCCGATGTGACCCCGGGACACCAGGACGGTGTCGCTGGTGCCACGGAGGGCACACCCCGTCAATCCCGGCCCACGGCGCCCTGCACCCAGATGAGTGCCGGGGTACGCCAGGTCCACCGAAAGGTCCTCCCAACGCATGAAGCGACTCACCCAGCTCGGCGTGCCGGTCGGCATCGTGATGATCGTCGTGATGCTCGTCGTGCCGTTGCCGGCGGCGGTCCTCGACGTGCTCATCGCGCTCAACATCACCGGTGCACTGCTGGTGCTGATGGTGGCCATGTTCGTCAAGCGTCCGCTCGACTTCGCCGCGTTCCCCGCGGTGATCCTGGTGATGACGCTCTTCCGTCTCGCACTCAACGTCAGCGCGACGCGTCTGGTGCTGCTCGACGGCTACGCAGGCAAGGTGATCGACACCTTCGGCCACTTCGTGGTCGGTGGCTCGCTGGTGGTCGGCCTGATCGTGTTCGTGATCCTGCTGGTGATCCAGTTCGTGGTCATCACCAACGGTGCCGGTCGCGTCGCCGAGGTGGGCGCCCGCTTCACCCTCGACGCGATGCCGGGAAAGCAGATGGCGATCGACGCCGACCTCAACTCCGGCCTGATCACCGAGGAGCAGGCCCGTCAGCGACGCGCGGACGTGCACGCGGAGGCCGACTTCTACGGCGCCATGGACGGTGCCTCGAAGTTCGTCAAGGGTGACGCCATCGCGGCGATCATCATCACCCTGGTCAACCTCATCGGCGGTTTCGCGATCGGCGTGGCCCAGCTGGGCATGCCGTTCGGCGAGGCGATCGAGACCTACAGCCTGCTGTCGATCGGTGACGGCCTGGTCTCGCAGATTCCTGCGCTGCTGCTCTCCGTGGCCACCGGCCTGATCGTCACCCGTGGCGCCGGCGACGACGACATGGGCTCGGACATCCTGCGTCAGATCGGTGCGAACCAGATGCCGCTGAGGGTGGCCGGCTTCGCCGCCTTCTCCCTCTGCCTGATCCCCGGGCTGCCCAAGATCCCGTTCCTGTTCGCCGGCGGGCTCATGCTGCTCGCCTCCAGTCGGGTTCCCCAGGAGGCTGCCACGCCGGAGCCGGAGGCCTCGGACGTGGACCTGCTACCGGCGTCCGACAGCCCCGAGCGCCTGGTGGCCGAGATCCAGGTGGACCCGCTCGGCCTCGAGCTCGCGCCCGACATCATCGACCTGGTGGACACCAGCGTCGGCGGCGACCTGCTCGACCGGGTCAAGGCGCTGCGCCGCAAGGTGGCCACCGACATCGGCATCGTGGTTCCCCCGGTGCGCACCCGCGACAACCTCGAGCTGCCGCCCCGCACCTACGCCATCAGCCTGTTCGGCACCGAGGTGGCCCGCGGCGAGGCGCCGCCCGGCTCGGTGATGGCGATCGGGGAGATGCTCACCAACCTGCCCGGCGTGCCGACCGTCGAGCCGGTCTTCGGGCTGCAGGCCAAGTGGATCCCGCTGGAGCTGCGCAACGAGGCCGAGATGATGGGCGCCACCGTGGTCGACCGCGCCTCGGTGATCACCACCCACCTCTCCGAGGTCGTCACCCAGCACGCCCCCCGCCTCCTCGGCCGCGAGGACGTCCGGATGCTCACCGACGTGGTCAAGCGCACCCACCCGGTGGTGATCGAGGAGCTCACCCCCACCCAGCTCAGCCTGGGCGAGGTGCAGCGGGTGCTCCAGTGCCTGTTGGAGGAGAAGGTCAGCGTCCGCGACCTGGTCCGGATCTTCGAGGCACTGTCGCTGCGCGCCGCCACCTCCAAGGACCTCGACGGCCTGGTGGAGGCCACCCGACAGGCGCTCGGCGGAGCGATCGTGGCGCCCTATCTCAAGGACGGCGACGCCCACGTCATCAGTCTGGAGCCCCAGCTGGAGCACCGGATGCTGGAGTCGATGCGCACCACCGATGCCGGGGCCGTGCTGGCGCTCGACCCCGACCTGGGCCAGCACGTCCTGGTCCAGCTCTCCGCCCTCACCACCGCGGCCGAGGAGGCCGACCAGCGGCCCGTCCTGGTCTGCGCGCCGCAGATCCGCGCCGCACTCAGCCGAATGGTGCGCACCACGGTGGAGCGCCTGCCCGTGCTCTCCTACAACGAGCTCGTCGGCAGCGGTCAGATCCGCTCGGTGGGCACCGTGTCCAGCGACGTGGGCGCCTCGGCCATCACCGCCTGAGTGACCGCCTGAACCACACTCCGTCCGGACCCACCTCCCTGCGGGACCCACCTCCCTGCGGGAACCACCTCCCTGCGGGAACCACCTCCCCGGGCGTCATGGGAATCGGGGGCCTGAGCCCCCGATTCCCTTTACGTCCGGCAGGTGTGCGTGGCAAAGCGGGAGGGAGCGGCTACTCGGTAAGTCGGATCGTAGCCATGTCGTTCTGTG
>JAZQNT010000515.1:0-6248 GCA_045627505.1 Nocardioides sp. | reverse complement strand
GGCACTGATGGTGCTGGTGGCGCACTCCTTCACCCTCTCGGGGAACGGGTTCGGCTTCCAGTTCGGTGGGCACCACCTGGGCACGTGGGCGGTGTACGGCTTCTTCTGCCTGAGCGGTTACCTGATCACCGCCAGCCGTCTGGGCACGCAGTTCCCGACCTACCTCGTGCGCCGGATGGGTCGGATCTTTCCTGCCTTTCTCGTGTCGCTCGTGGCCGTGGCCTTCGGTTTCGCCCCGATCGCCTACCTCCGCGAGAACGGAACGCTTTCGGGGTTCCTGACCGCGACGCCCTCCCCGTTGAACCACTTGGTGGCCAACTTCGCCCTCAACATCCGTGAGTTCGGGGTCGCGGGGACCTTGTCCGGCAACCCGCACCCGACCGCGTGGAACGGATCCTTGTGGTCCCTCTACTACGAGTTCGCCTGCTACCTCGGCATCGGCGCTGTTCTCTCCGTCGCATTCGTGCGGAACCGGCCCCGACTGGTGGCGCTGGGTTTCGTGATCAGCGTCCTCGCCGTCGCACAGGCGCCCCGCGTCCTCGCCCTCGTGAGCGGTCACGACGAGGTCGGTGTGCTGTTGCAGTTGCTGCCGTACTTCATGGGCGGCGCGTGCGTGTACGTACTGCGGGACCTGATCCCGCTGACCTGGTGGTCGGCCGCGCTCTCCGCGTTCGGCTTCGTAGTGCTGAGCAGTCATGGGTCTGAGTGGGCGCCGGGGCTAGCGGGGCCACTGCTGACCGTCGTGCTTCTCTGGCTGGGCGCTAGCCTGGCCAGTCCCGGGACCCTCCGCACGCACGACATCTCCTACGGCTGCTACATCTACGCCTTTCCCTGCCAGCAGCTCATCACCGTGCTGGGAGGAGCCGAGTGGGGGCCGTACGTGCATGCGGCCCTGGCGGTACCTCCCACCTTGCTGCTCGCCACGGTCAGCTGGCTCTTCGTGGAACGGCCGGCGATGCGCGTGATCCGGGGCTCTCGTCCCGCCCCGGCAACCTCCCCCGCTGGCGAGCCGCAGCGCAACATGATGTTGGGCGCGGCAGCCCGCGACGAGCTGGAGAACCTCCCAGAGGCCGTCGAGGTGCGCTGACCCGACCTGCCGGATACACGACGCGCCCGCCCCGCAGACGCGGGACGGGCGGTCGATGACGTGAGCCAGGGAGCCGAGCCAGTCGGCGGGGAGCTCTCTGCTCAGCGGACCAGCAGCGCGACGCACTCGACGTGGTGCGTCATCGGGAACAGGTCGAACGCACGCAGCTGCTCCAGCCGGTAGCCGTGCTCGGCGAACAGCGCGATGTCGCGGGCCAGGGCGGCGGGGTCGCAGGCGACGTAGGCGACGGCCCGCGGGGCGCGGTCGACCACCTGCTCCACGACGGTGCGCTTGGCACCCTCGCGCGGCGGGTCGAGCACGACCAGGTCGAACGGCTCGTCGAACTGCTCGGCCAGCACCCGGTCGACCGATCCGGCCGCGGTACGGACCTTGGCCAGGCCGGAGAGGTTCTTCTTCGCCAGCTTCGCGGCGGTCTCGTCACCCTCCACGGCCACGACGCGGGCGTCCTCCCCCACCTGGGCGGCGAGGAAGCGCCCGAACAGCCCGACGCCGGAGTACAGGTCGAGGACCGACTCCCCCTTCTGCGGGGCCAGCATCTCCAGCACCGCGTCCACCAGCGTCTCGGGGGCACCGGGGTGCACCTGCCAGAAGCCGTCCGGGGCCACGTCGAAGGCAACCCCGTGCACGGTGTGCGAGACCTCCTCGGCGGCGATCAGGCACTCGTCGATCTCGACCACTTCACGCGAGCGGTGCTTGCGCATCCCGATCCGGCCCTCGCCCACCGGGACGAAGCGGGTGCGGGTGCGCCAGTGCAGACCCTTGTCGTCGCCGGGGACCCGCTCGACCCGCAGGCCCGCCACCAGCGGGTCAGCGGCATCCAGCCGCGCCAGGCGCACCAGCTGCTCGCGGACCACGTCGGCCTTCAGGCGGCGCTGGTGCGAGAGCTCCACGTGCTGGAAGTCGCATCCACCGCACAGACCGGGGCCGGCGAACTTGCACGGAGCCTCCACCCGCTGCGGCGCTGCCTCGAGCACCTCGACGGCGTCCCCGCGCCAGAACCGGTCACCCTCGGTGCCCTCGGTGACCACAACGACCACCCGCTCCCCCGGCAGCGCGTGCCGCACGAAGACCACGCGCTGGGTCGGGGCGCCGTCGGCACCGGCTCCGTCCTGACCTGCGCTGGGCACCTCCACCCGGGCCACGCAGTGGCCGCCGTGGGCCACGGGACCCACGGTGACCTCGTACAGCTCGCCCACGCGTGAAGCGCCACGGGCCTGACGCTGGCGGGGCTGGCGGCCACGGCGGCTGGTGTGCCCCCGTCGGGAGTTGCTGCTCATGGGTTGTTCTGTCCACTCTCGTCGTCGACCACCCGACCACGTCGGAGGTCACCTGCTTTCACCCGGTCCTGGGAGCGCGCGACACGGGCGCGCGCCACCTGCGAGGACTCGAGCTGGTACGGAACCGATGTCACCATGACTCCCGGCGAGAACAGCAATCGTCCCTTGAGCCGGAGCGCACTCTGGTTGTGCAGGAACTGCTCCCACCAGCGGCCCACCACGTACTCGGGGATGTAGACGGCGACCACCCCGCGCGGACTGGCCTTGCGGATCGCCTGGGCGTACTCCGCGATCGGCCGCGCGATCTCGCGGTACGGCGAGTGCAGCACCTTCAGCGGGACCCCCAGGTTGCGCTCGTCCCACTCCTTCATCAGCCGCCGGGTCTCCACCCGGTCGGTGTCGACGTAGACCGCCTCGAGGACGTTGGGGCGGGTGGCCTGGGCGAAGGCGAGGGCGCGCAGCGTCGGCTTGTGCAACTTGGAGACCAGGACGATGGCGTGCACCCGGGTGGGCATCACCCGGTCGAGGTCGTCGGCCGCGAGCTCGAGGGCCACCCGGTCGTAGTGCGCGCGGATGCCGCGCATCACCAGGAAGAAGGTGGCCATCACCAGCACGGTGATCCAGGCGCCGTGGGTGAACTTGGTGCCCAGGACGACCACCAGGACGACTGCGGTCAGCGTCATGCCCACCGCGTTGGTCGCGCGCGAGCGCTGCATCCGGGCGCGCTCGCTTGCGTCCTCCTCGTCCTTCAGGAGCCGGTCCCAGTGCCGCACCATGCCCAGCTGGCTCAACGTGAAGGAGACGAAGACGCCCACGATGTAGAGCTGGATCAGACGCGTCACCTGGGCGTCGAAGAGCCACACCAGCAGCAGCGCCATCCCGGCCAGGAAGACGATGCCGTTGCTGTAGGCCAGCCGGTCCCCGCGCGCCCCCAGCGCCTTGGGCAGGAAGCCGTCCTCGGCCAGCATCGAGCCCAGCACCGGGAAGCCGTTGAAGGCGGTATTGGCGGCCAGCACCAGGATCACGCCGGTGATCACCGTCACCGCGTAGAAGCCCGGCGGGAAGCCGTCGAAGACGCCGCGCGCGACCTGCACGATCACCGCGTGCTGGTCGTAGCCGGTCACCGGGTTGCCGGCGGCGTCGACCAACCGGTCCAGCTCGAACGGGTCGACGAAGCGGATCGCCATCTGGTTGGCCAGCACGAGGACGCTCATCATCATCGACGCGGCGATCAGGCCGAGCAGCAGCAGCGTGGTGGCCGCGTTCCTGCTCTTGGGCTTGCGGAAGGCCGGCACCCCGTTCGAGATCGCCTCGATGCCCGTCAGGGCCGCCGACCCGGAGGAGAAGGCGCGGGCCAGCAGGACGATCAGGCCGAACGTGGTGAGCTCGCCCTCCCAGCCTGGGGCCGGGGCGATGTCGAAGTGCGCCGACTCCACGTCGGGCAGGGTGCCCGTCGCCAGCCGGTAGAACCCGATGGCGCACATGCCGAAGATCGCCACCATGAACAGGTAGGTGGGCACGGCGAAGTACATCCCCGACTCACGGACGCCACGCAGGTTGACCGCGGCCAGCAGCACCACCATGACCACGGCGAAGGCCAGCTCGTGGCCGTTGAGGAAGTCCATCGCCGAGGAGGCGTAGTGCGCCCCCGCCGACACCGAGACCGCCACCGTCAGCACGTAGTCCACCAGCAGCGCCGAGGCCACCGTGGTGCCCGCGGTCACCCCGAGGTTCTTCTTGACGACCTCGTACCCGCCACCGGACGGGTAGGCGTGCACCGTCTGGCGGTAGGAGGCGATCACCGCGGCCATCACCACCACGACGGCCAGTCCCACCTGCCACGACATCGAGTAGGCAGTCACGCCGGCCAGCGACAGCATGATGAAGATCTCGTCGGGGGCGTAGGCCACCGAGCTCAGTGCGTCGCTGGCGAACACCGGGAGCGCGACGCGCTTGGGCAGCAGCGTCTCCCCCAGCTGGGAACTGCGCAGTTTGCGACCCAGGAGGATTCGCTTGGACACGTCACCGACTCCCACGGGAGGAACGTTAGACCCAGATGGCCGTGATGGTGGTGTCCCCTGCCGTCCGTGCCAGTGGCGGCGGCGCACCGGTCTTCCGTGGCTGGTGCGGACCGGGCGCCGAACAGGTATAGCGTGGCCGCGTGCACGTCGTGATCATGGGCTGCGGCCGCGTCGGGTCGACACTCGCCCGCAGCCTCGAGGACCGCAACCACACGGTGTCGGTGATCGACATCGAACCCGACGCCTTCCGACGCCTTGGACCCGACTTCAACGGTGACAAGGTCACCGGTGTGGGGTTCGACCAGACCGTACTGGAAAAGGCAGGCATCCGCCGGGCGGACGCCTTCGCCGCAGTCTCCAGCGGCGACAACTCCAACATCATCGCCGCCCGGGTGGCGCGTGAGACGTTCGACGTCAGGCACGTGGTGGCCCGCATCTACGACCCGGGCCGCGCGGAGGTGTTCACCCGCCTGGGTGTCACCACGGTGGCCACGGTCAAGTGGACCGCCGACCAGTTCCTGCGTCGGATCCTCCCGGCGGGCGCCGAACCCGACTTCCGGGACCCCTCGGGCACCATCCGCCTGGACCAGGTGCCGGTCCCGGCCACCTGGATCGGCCACCGGACCGTGGCCTTCCAGGTCCAGACGCAGTCGCGCATCGCCTGGATCGACCGGCTCGGCGAGGGCATGCTGCCCAACCGGGAGACCGTGATCCAGGAGGGCGACGTGCTGCACCTCGTCATGGCCGAGGCCGGGGCCGCCGAGACCTACCGGATGATCGATTCCGGTCCCGAGGAGGAGTGAGACGTGCGCGTCGCCATCGCCGGAGCAGGCGCAGTCGGTCGGGCCATCGCCCGTGAGCTCATCGACAACGACCACGAGGTGCTCCTCATCGACCGCTCCACCAGCGCCTTCAAGCCCGAACGGCTGCCCCAGGCCAAGTGGCTGCACGCCGACGCGTGCGAGCTGTCCTCGCTGACGGAGGCAAAGCTCGAGACCTATGACGTGATGATCGCCGCCACCGGCGACGACAAGGCCAACCTCGTGACCTCGTTGCTGGCCAAGACCGAGTTCGGGGTGCCTCGCACGGTGGGACGGGTCAACCACCCGGACAACGAGTGGCTCTTCACCGAGGCGTGGGGCGTGGACGTGAACGTGTCCACCCCACGGATCATGTCGGCGCTGGTCGAGGAGGCGGTGACGGTCGGCGACCTGGTGCGTCTGTTCACCTTCCGCAAGGGCAACGCCAACCTGGTCGAGATGACCCTGCCTGCGGACTCGCCCTTCGTGGGCAAGCCAGCCGGGCTGGTGCCCTGGCCGGAGAACTGCCTGCTGGTGACGATCCTGCGCGACGGCCAGGTCTACCCCCCGGAGAAGGTGCAACCGCTGGAGTCCGGCGACGAGCTCCTCTTCGTCATCGGCGAGGACTCCGAGGACACCCTGCAGCACCTGCTGGCGCCTCGCCCCAACAAGGGGTGATTCGGTGACTCGCAGCTCCGCGGGTGCTCGGCACCCGGCGGCGAACTGGGCCTGGACCCACCGAGCCTGGACGCACCGGGCCTAGACGCACCCGGCCTGGACGAACTGGGCCTGGACGAACTAGGCCTGGACGAACTGGGCCTGGACGAACTGGGCCGTAGGTACGTGACCCGCCCGCGGGTGGGTCACTCCTCCTCGTGCGCCCCGCGCAGCGAGTGGGCCACCTCGTCCGGGTTGCCGTCGAGCGGCGTGTGGTTGCGTCCCAGCACCCAGACCATCAACGCCAGGACGCCCAGCTGGAGCGGCCAGCCCATGCCGATCTTGAGCACGCCGAGCCACGCGACGAAGTCGGAGGCCAAGTGGT
>JAZQNT010000514.1:0-7087 GCA_045627505.1 Nocardioides sp. | reverse complement strand
GCCGTCTCGTCCGGTGCTGCCTCGCCCGGCGCTGCTTCGTCCGGTGCTGCTTCTTCAGGTGCTGCCTCGGCCGACTCGGGCTCGGCCGACACCGGGTCGGCCAACTCGGGCCCGGCCGACGCTGCCTCGTCCGCGGCCTCTTCGGCCTCTTCGGCGTCTTCGGCGTCTTCGGCGTCCGCGGCGTCTTCGGCGTCCACCGTGTCGACGGCTTCCTCGGCCTCGTCGGGGGCGTCGGGCGCCTCGGGGGCGTCATCCTGTGACGCGTCGCTCACGCCACCGGATTCGGGCACGTCAGGACCGTCGACCATGGTCGTGTCGGTGGTGGTCTCGTCGGAGGGCGTCGTGTCTCGCACACCCGAAGTCTAGGAGGGGACGTCCAGACCGCGGGGATTCACGACACGCCGAGCGCGTCCGCGACCCCCCACCAGTCCCACCAGGCACACCACCACCAGAACCGGGGCAGTGAGCAGCAGCAGGTAGCCGCGGGTGGTCGAGGCCACCAGGAAGTCGCCCTCGGGTCGCGACCCCAGGGCGTTCACCAGGAGCAGGATCCACCCCGCGGAGAAAGCAGGGCGACCGAACCAGTCGGGGGGAAGTGCCACCAGCACGGCGAGCATCGCGGCCCAGGCCAGCAGCAGGCCCCACCAGTCCCCGTGCACGAGCACCGCTGCCAGAGCGCTGATGGCTCCCAGGGCCAGCAGGGCCAGCGCGCCGAGGGCTCGCACGACGTGGATCATGCGCTCTCCGAGCCCACCCCGAGGCCCGCGAAGAGATCCGTCTCCAGACCGTCGGGCCCCACCGGACCCCGTGCCCCCTTGGCCAGGCGGTAGTACTCGACGCCGAATGCCGCGGCACCCTCGTTGTTGCTGAGCGCGAAGAAGGGACCGTCCGTGGTGATCTGCGTGACGTGCGCCTTCATCGCCGCCATCTTGGCGTCGATGAAGTCGCTCGCGTCGACCGCGGCGGACAGGTCCTCGTCCTTGGTGGCGATCGGCGGCATGGGGCCGTCGGGGTCCATGGCGGCGAAGCCGGTGGTCTGTCCCTGGGCGCGCAGGGCACGCAAGCCCTCACGCATCTTGGACTCGGACATGGTGGTCCAGTAGATCTTGGCGATGTCGTGCGCCTCGCCGAGGTCGCGCCGGTACGACTCCACCGCAGCCAGCTGGGCGGCGTACATCGCGACCCGGTGGGCCTGGACGTGGTCAGGGTGGCCGTAGCCGCCGAACTCGTCGTAGGTGACGAGCACCTGCGGTCGCACCTCACGGATGACCGCGACCAGGTGGTTGGCGGCCTCGGTGAGGTCGGCGTTCCAGAAGGCACGCTCGCTGACGTCGTCGGCGGCCACCGCGTGCCCCTGGGCGTGCCACTTCATGCCCGAGTCGCGGTAGGTGCCGAAGCCGCCCAGGAACCGGTGGTCGGTGACCCCGAGCTCACGCATCGCCGCGTCGAGTTCCTCCCGACGCACCGGCCCGAGGCCGTCCTCACGGTCGGCGGCCAGGTGCTCCAGCTCGGGCACCAGGATCTCGCCCATCTCACCCGCGGTGCAGGTCACCAGGGTGACGTGTCGGCCCTGGGCCACGTACTTGGCCATCGTGGCGCCGTTGCCGATGGACTCGTCGTCGGGGTGGGCGTGGACCAGCAGCAGACGCTGGGCAGGAAGGCTCGCGGACGTCATGGGCCCGAGCCTAGTCGGGACGTCCCGAGGCGTGGTCCCGACGGGCGCGAGGCGTCCCCGTTCAGTCCCGGTCAGACGTCGAACTGGTCGAGCAGGTCAGGGCGCTTCACCCGTCGCGGGGCGCTGGGCAGGTCCAGGGGGGCCGTGCCCGACGGGAGGCGCAGCGGCGCGGCACCGGACGCGGACCCGGACCCGGAGGGGTGCTCCTCGTGGTCGAGCCACCCGTCGAACTCGTCGACCAGGATCTCCAGCACGAACGCGGGGGCGTCGCTGAGCACCGCCCACGGGTGGTCCTCGTCGTCGTCCTCGCCCTGGAACCTCTCCCGGTCGACGTGTGCCTCGTACCCGCCAGCGGTCAGCCGCCGCACCACGGCCGCAGCGTCGTCCTCGTCGAAGAAGATGGCTCTCACCCCACCATGATCCCCCGCGAGGGAGCCTGCGCCCAGCCCACGGCACCCTCCCGTGCCCGCGAGTCCGGTCACACCGACCCGGGGCTTCGTCACACGCCGGGGCAGGTTTGCGCACCGGTCCCACCCACCGTCTCCGCGGAGGTCTACGGTGACCCGGGTGGAGACGAAGTCACTCGGCGTGCACCTCGAGCGGACCCCCGACGACGCGGCACGCATCGACGCGCTGGCCGAACTCCTCGGAGGTCGTGCCGGGCTCCTCGACGTGGCGGACAACCTCAAGTTCAGGGCCCGCGAGTCCCTCCTGGGCAAGTTCGGCGGCCGGGCGGTCGAACGCGCCCTGACCTGGAACGAGTACGACCGGCGCGACCCGGTGTGGTGGCCCCAGGGAATCACCACGTCGGCCGACGCGACCGTGACCGGTCGCTGGCGTGGGCGGCGCCTGGCGATCACCACCTGGTACGCGAAGCCGCAGGACGGCCGCAAGCGCGGTTCTCGCCTCTCCGTGCTCGACCTCGACACCCTGCGCTACCGGCACGTGCTCCTGGTGGCCCCGGGCACCGACGACCGGGGCCGCCCGCAGTTCTCACCGCTCACCATCCACGCCGGCGGTGTGGTCTGGACGGGTGAGTGGATCCACGTGGCGGCCACGCGGCGCGGCTTCATCTCCTTCCACGTCGACGACGTCCTGCGGGTGCCCGACGACAACCGCGACCCCACCCGGATCGGTGTCCAGCACACGGCGGGTGCCGGGCCCCGGGTCACCAGCTACGGGCACCACTACGTCCTCCCGGCCCGGTTCTCCCACCGCGCGTTCACCGACGAGGGGCACGAGCCGCTGCGCTACTCCTTCCTCTCCCTGGACCGGTCCAGCACCCCTCAGCACCTGGTCGCCGGCGAGTACGGGCGGGGGAAGCAGACCACCCGCCTGACCCGCTACCACCTCGACCCGGGCACCGGCCTGCCTGTCTGCGACGAGTCGGGACGTTCGGCGCCGGTGCAGACCACCAACGGCGTGGCGCAGATGCAGGGGGCGGTCACCGTCGGCGGCCGGCTCTACCTCAGCGTCTCCCGCGGCCCGTTCCTGCCCGGCTCCCTGCTCACCGGGACGAGCACCGGGACGGGCACCGGAGCGTCGCGGTCCCTGCGGCAGCACTGGTTCGCCCAGCCGATCGGCCCCGAGGACCTCACCTACTCCGGCGTCGACGACCGGATCTGGGCCGTCTCCGAGCACCCGCGCCGGCGCTGGGTGTACTCCATGAGGCGGAGCTGGTTCGAGCGCGAGGCCACCTTCGACCGGCGCCCTCAGCGCGGCAGGCGGGCGAGCTGACGGCTCTGCGCCACCAGACGTCCGGCGGAGTCCCACACCTCGCAGTCCTCCTCGAACATGCCACCTCCGACGTTGCGGGTGCTCTGCACCAGCTGCAGCCACCCGGGCGCCGGCAGCGCCCGGAGGTGGGCGGTCAGCTCCAGGGTGGGCGCCCACCCGGCCAGCCCCAGGTCGAAGGTGACGGGCGGGAGGGCGTCGACAGCGAGCAGCAGCTGGATCGGGTCCGGCCGGTCCTGCCCCACCACCCGGAACCAGGCCCGAAACTCCCCGCGGTGGCTCGGCTCGCCCAGGGCCCAGCCCACGCAACTGGGGTCGAGCAGCAACTCGAACCGGTCGAGCATCGGGGCCATCGCCTTGAACTCGGGCGGCGCGGCGGAGGTCGCCACGCACTGGTCCCGCGCTGCGAGCACCGGCGGTCGCGCCGCGCCCGAGGGCCGCGGCACGGCGTCGGCGTCCTGCGGCAGGTCGGCCAGCGACGCCATCGACGCCACGACCGTGAGCCGCACCTGGTCCGCCTGCACGAGGTCAGCCGCCACCGTCGCCAGGCTCTTGCCGTCACGCAGGACGCGGACGCGCACCTCGGCCGGTCCCGGCACCCCCGCGGACAGGAAGTGCGCCGAGAAGGTGAGGCAGTCGGGCTTGCCCGGAACCACCCGGCTCAGGGCACTGCCGACCACGGCCATCTGGAACCCGCCGTTGATTCCACCGCCCACCGTCCACCCGGCGTCCAGGTCGGCGGCGAAGGCTCCGTCACCCCGCGGATCCACCTCCACAGATCGTTCCCACGCGTCCACGTCGCTCGCCACGATGGCGATCTTCTCCCCCATGCGCGCCACCGTAGCGACTCCGCCGGGCCGACGCACCGGAGCGGGTCGACCTCCCCTTAGACTCCGGGCGAATCACTCCAACCACCCAGGGGGCCTCTTCATGGAGTTGAAGGACTACGTGCGTCTACTGCGCATCAATTGGCGCGGTGTGACGGCGATCGTCGTCGCCTGTCTCCTGGCGGGGGTGGGCTGGACGCTGACTCGCTCCGAGGTGTACGCGGCCAACGCCTCCGGATACGTCATTGGCCCCAGTGGCGGCACCGGCGCGACGGAGTCGGCGGTCGACACCGTCGCCAAGTCGAAGGCCACCGCCTACCTCGAGTTCGCGAAGAGTCGCGCCGTGGCCGAGCGTGTGGCCAAGGCGCTGGACCTCGCCGAGAGCCCGGCCACCCTGGTCGGCCGGATCGAGGCCACCCAGCCGGTCGGCACCCCCCTGATCAAGGTGGTCGCCAAGGCCGGCGAACCCGAGCTGGCGAAGCAGCTCGCCGACGCCTGGATCGAGTCGCTCGCCGAGCGCATCGAGGAGATCGAGAACCCGAAGGGCGACAGGAAGGCCGGCTCCGTGATGCAGGTCGTCCCGGTCGAGACCGCGGACCTCCCCGGGAGCCCGGTCTCCCCCGACCCGGTGCGCAACACCGGTCTGGCCCTGGTCCTCGGCCTGCTCCTGGGCCTGGCCTACGCGGTCCTGCGTGGCACCTTCGACCACCGCCTGCGTTCCAAGCACGACGTCGAGGAGAAGTTCAAGGTCTCCGTGGTCGGCCAGATCCCCGACGCCCCGGTGCTCAAGCGCGAGCAGGGTGGCCGTTCGCAGCTGGCCGTGGACGCTGGCGCCGACGTCCTCGGGCAGGCTCCGACCTCCGAGGCGTTCCGCAAGCTGCGCACCAACCTGACCTACATGGACATCGACAACCCGCCCCGGGTCCTGGTCGTCTCCTCCCCGCTGCCGGGCGACGGCAAGTCGACCGTGTCCGCCAACCTGGTGGCCGTGATCGAGCGCTCCGGCCAGCCGGTCGTGCTGCTCGACGGCGACCTGCGCCGCCCGAGCGTGGCCTCCAGCCTCGGTCTGGCTGAAGGCGTCGGCCTCACCGACGTCCTCACCGGCAAGCTCTCCGTGGAGGAGGCGCTCCAGCGCGTTCCTGGGCACGACAACCTCCGGGTGCTGGCCGCTGGTTCCATCCCGCCCAACCCGAGTGAGCTGCTCGGCTCGCAGGCGATGAAGAACCTGATCGCCCGCCTGTCGCAGACCGCCATGGTCGTGATCGACGCACCGCCGCTGCTCCCGGTCACCGACGGCGCGATCCTCGCCGCCCACACCGACGGAGTCCTGGTCGTGATCTCCGCGAACAAGACCCGGGACCACCACCTGGAGAGCGCGTTGGAGAGCCTCGACCAGGTCGACGCCCGCACCCTCGGCGTGATCGTCAACCGTGTGCCCAGTCGCGGCAGGATCGCCGGCTACGGGAACTACGGCGGCTACGGCATGTACGGCAGCTACGGGTCGTACGGCGCGTACCAGCCGCCCGCGCCCGCGGCCGAGACCGAGGCCGAGACCGAGCCCCAGGACGCAGCTCAGCCGAAGCGTCGCGCGTCCCACGCCAAGAACTGACGCCCGCCCAGCACCAACCCATTCAGCACCAACCCATTCAGCACCGGCCCATTCAGCACCAACCCATTCAGCACCGGCCCATTCAGCACCGGCCATTCAGCACCGGCCATTCAGCACCGACCCGCCCCGGGACCGGAGTCGACCCCGACTCCGCCCGGGGCTTCGTCGTTCCCCCAACGCCCCGTCCCGGCCCGGACCGTTCCACCAGCACGGCCGACTGGGGCGCTCCCAGGACGTGCAGCGTCCAGACCGCGGTCAGTGGGCGCGCGGCGGCGCGAAGCGGTAGAGTGGGTGAAGCACCGCCGCGGGATGGCTCCGGAAGAGCAGCCTTCCCTCGATGCACACAGCAGCAGCGGGAACCAGCAACAACGGAGCACGGCAGCAACGTCTCCGCGGTTCACCCGCCCTCCGGGCCGACCCCGTCGAGACGCCGGACTGCTCCTTCCACTCCATCCACCGCGGCTTCCGTGCCCATCCAGTCCGTGACGGTCCTCGGCGCCCACCCCGCGAGCACCCAGCGGCACCCCCAGAGGAGCACCTTGTCCGGCCAGACCAAGACGGCATCGCGCGGCGGCAACCGCGGTTCCCGCCGCAACCGACGTCCGCGTCACCTCGACAACGAGGGCATCATCCCGGTCCTCGCCCGTGCGGTGCGCGAGATCGAGACCGAGGCGCAGCGCGGACGCGTCGGCTCCGCCACCCGTGCACGCTTCCAGGCCGTCGCCCTGCTGGTGCGCGAGGAGCGCAACCGGGTCAAGGACGACGCCGAGCTGAGTGAGTCCGCCCGGGCCGACGCGCTGAAGCGCCTCGACGGGGTGGCCACCATCCTGGCGAAGACCACCGCCCGTGACCCCTCGCTCTTCGAGCTGCTCGGCGACGAGGCGGAGGTCTCCGAGGGTGCCCGGACGATGAAGCGGAAGATGGTGGAGGCCGCTGGCCTGGAGTTCGTCGACGACGAGCCCGAGTCCGAGCAGAACGACCCCCTGCTGGCCAGCGAGCGCCGGGTGGTGCCGCAGACGGTGGTCTCGCGCCAGCTCTCGAACCCGTTCCAGCGCCCCGACTTCGACGCCGCCGCCAGGAAGGTGGAGCCCAAGACGTTCCGGCTCGCCTCCTGGGAGCTCATCGGCCCGCTGCTGCCGTCGTGCGAGCTTGGCAACGGCGCGGCCGCCTGCATGGACCTGCCCGACCCGGAGAACCGCACCACCCGTGACGGCCTGGAGCTGATGCGGCACCAGGCCCGCC
>JAZQNT010000513.1:0-10083 GCA_045627505.1 Nocardioides sp. | reverse complement strand
GGCTGTCCACAGGCGCCTTGACTCGCCCTGGTCCCTGATTCGGCGTCCGTGGCAATCCCGTCGGCGCGGAGGGGCAGAATGGCCGCATGACGAAGACGGTGCTGGTCGGTGCGGGTGCGATGGGTGAGGCGATTCTCGCCGGGCTGCTGAAGTCGGGCCGGCCTGCCGAGTCCCTCGTGGTGGTCGAGAAGCGGGCTGAACGAGCTGCCGAGCTGGTCGCCGCGCACGGGGTCGACGTCACGGGCGACCTGACCGCCGTCGCCGACGCCGACCAGGTCCTCCTCGCGGTCAAGCCGCAGGACCTCTTCACGGTGCTCGATGCCCTCGCGCCCTCTCTCTCCGCCGGCCAGACCCTGATCTCGATCGCCGCGGGCGTCACCATCGCCTCGATCGAGGCGAAGGTCCCCGCCGGCGTGGCGGTCGTCCGCGTCATGCCCAACACGCCTGCGCTGGTCGCCGAGGGCATCTCTGCCCTGTCCGGCGGTTCGGCCGCCACCGCCGAGCACATCGCCGCCGCAGAGGAACTCATGAGTGCCTGCGGCGCGGTCGTCGTGGTTCCCGAGAAGCAGATGGACGCGGTCACCGCGGTCTCCGGCTCGGGTCCCGCCTACGTCTTCTACGTGATCGAGGCAATGGTCGAGGCTGGCGTCCACCTCGGGCTGCCCCGCACCACCGCGCACCAGTTGGCGGTGCAGACCGTCCTCGGCTCCGCCGTGATGGCGCGCGACACCGGCACGCACCCCACCGTCCTGCGTGAGCAGGTCACCTCGCCGGGCGGTACCACCGCCGCGGCCTTGCGCCAGCTCGACGAGCGCGGTGTCCGCGCCGCCTTCCTCGCGGCGCTCGAGGCCTGCGCTGACCGTTCCGCGGAGCTCGCCGGCTCCTGAGCCACTCGTCCGGAGTGGCCCACGTCACTGGGAGCGGGATGTACCCTCGCGCCCATGCCTGGCTGCTCCGGTCCGTCGACCGTCGTCCACGACTCGACGCTCACTGAGTACGACTTCGGGCCCGACCACCCCATGTCGCCGGTGCGGGTCGACCTCACCATGCGGCTCGCCGAGTCGCTGGGGATCATCAACCCGGCTGACGAGTACGCACTGCGGGTGGTCCCTGCGCCGATGGCAGAGCTCGAGCTGATCGCCTCGGTCCACTCCGAGTCGCTCATCGAGGCGGTCCAGCGGGTCGAACGCACCGGGAGGAGCGAGCTCGCGCACGGCATCGGCACCGACGACAACCCCGTCTTCGCTGCCATGCACACGGCGTCTGCCCACGTCGTCGGCGCCACCGTCGAAGCGGTGCGTCAGGTGCACAGCGGCGAGTCGGTGCACGCGGCCAGCATCGTCGGTGGACTCCACCACGCCATGCCCGACCGGGTCAGTGGCTTCTGCGTCTACAACGACGTGGCTGCGGGCGCCCAGTGGCTGCTCGACCAAGGTGTCGAGGGGGTCGCCTACGCCGACGTCGACGCCCACCATGGTGACGGCGTCGAAAAAATCTTCTGGAACGACCCCCGGGTCCTCACCATCTCCCTGCACGAGACCGGGCAGATGCTGTTTCCCGGTACCGGGTTCCCGGTCGACCTCGGTGGGCCGGACGCCCTGGGCACCGCGGTCAACGTGGCCCTCCCGCCCGGCACCTCCGACGCCGGCTGGCTCCGTGCCTTCCACGCGGTTGTTCCCGACCTCCTGCGCGAGTTCGACCCCCAGTTCCTGATCAGCCAGCACGGCTGCGACTCCCACATGGAGGACCCGCTCACCCACCTGATGCTGAGCATCGACGGGCAGCGCGCCACGCACGAGGCCATCCACGCCCTCGCGCACGAGGTCGCGGGCGGACGGTGGGTCGCCACCGGCGGCGGCGGGTACGAGATCACGTCGGTGGTGCCCCGCGCCTGGTCGCACCTGCTCGCCGTCGTGGCGGGCCGACCGCTCGACCCCGAGACGGCCACTCCGGCGCAGTGGCGCGACCACGTCGAGCAGCTCCTCGGCCGTACCGCGCCGCACCGGATGACCGACGGACGGGTCCCCGCCTACCGGGACTGGCGCGACGGCTACGACCCGGGAGCCTGGCTGGACCGGGCGATCCACGCCACCAGACAGGCGGTCTTCCCGCTCCACGGGATCGACCCAGCGTTCTGAATAACACCGGTGTGGTGACCGAATACAGGTGAAATCAAGCCGACACGCCGCACTATGACTGATTCGTCCATCCAAATCTTCCCCACGAGTCACGGCAGGTCATATCCTCACCACAGCGCAGCGCGTCTGTGTCGCTGGTGGGAAGCCGGCGCCGTGGCTGCGAAGGAGGACGGTGACACCCATGGTGAAGCCCACGGACAGGTCAGAGGTCAAGTTCCTGACCATCGCCGAGGTCGCAGCGATGATGCGTGTCTCGAAGATGACCGTCTACCGCTTGGTGCACTCCGGGGAGCTCCCGGCCGTCCGCGTCGGACGCTCCTTCCGGGTGACCGAGTCGGACGTCGACGAGTACCTGCGCAAGAGCTTCTACAACGCCGGCTGAGGGGTCCGGGCGGTCTGTACCGCGAACCTCGTTTCGGCAGTGGACGACTTGACCGTTACGCTTGAGGAGTTTCGATCGGGTCGTCCCTTCGGCCTGCAGCACGTTGAAAGGTTTCCCGTGGGATCAGTCATCAAGAAGCGCCGTAAGCGTATGGCGAAGAAGAAGCACCGCAAGTTGCTGAAGAAGACGCGCGTCCAGCGTCGCAAGCTCGGCAAGTAAGACTTCACGGCTCATGGGGAGGGTCGTGCTGGTCACCGGGATATCCCGGGATGTCGGGCGCCGTTTTGCGCGCCATGCTGCAGCCGACCCCTCCATCGACCGTGTCATCGGTGTGGACGTAGTCCCACCGCGCGGTGACATCGGCGAGGTCTCCTTTGTCCGAGCCGACATACGCAACCCCGTCATCGCGAAGGTCATCGCCCGCGAGAACGTCGACACCGTCGTTCACATGAGCGTGATCGCGACCCCCGGTAGGTCCGGTGGTCGCAACGCGATGAAGGAACTCAACGTCATCGGGACCATGCAACTCCTGGCCGCGTGCCAGAAGTCGGACTCGGTGAAGCACCTGGTGGTCAAGTCGACCACCACCGTCTACGGCGCGAGCAGCCGCGATCCCGCGATGTTCACCGAGGACATGGGACCGCGCTCCCTGCCCCGCTCGGGGTACGCCCTCGACGTGTACGAGATCGAGGGGTACGTCCGCGGCTTCGCCCGCCGGCGCCCGGACGTCCGCGTCACCACCCTGCGCTGCGCCAACGTCATGGGCCCGCACGTGGCGAGCCCGATGACCTCCTACTTCCAGATGCCCGTGGTCCCCACGGTGGCCGGTTTCGACCCGCGCCTGCAGTTCCTGCACGAGGACGACCTCTACGACGTCCTGCGCCACGCCGCCACCCATGACATCGAGGGCACGTTCAACGTCGCCGGCGACGACGTCATCCTGCTGGGCCAGGCCATCCGCCGCCTGGGCAAGGTGGGCCTTCCGCTGCCGAACTTCGCGGTCGGGCGCGTGGGCGCGTTGCTCCGCTCGGCCAAGCTCTCCGACTTCTCGCCCGAGCTCGTCTCCTTCCTGACCTACGGTCGCGGCGTCGACACCACGCGGATGCGTGAAGTCCTCGGGTTCACCCCGCAGCGCTCGACGCCGGAGACCTTCGACGACTTCCGGCACAGCATCCAGGCTCCGTCCGAGCCGGGGCATGGGCGATCGTCCGCGGAGCAGGTGGGGGCAAGGCATGGATGAGGCAGACGTCATCCCGATCGGCAGCAACGGGCGCCCCGGACGAGGGTCCGGCAGGAACGACCCGTCCTCCGCCTCGCGCGGCCTCGCACCGGGACGGTCCGCGGCCCCGAGGCCGAGCCGCAAGGTGACCCCCGCGCGAGCCACGGGAGCAGTCGCCCAGCCGGAAGACACCTCGAGCGCCACCGCCACGTCCTCGACCACCACGCACGACCGCGGCTCCATCCCCGGGATCCCGATCTCGGACTGGAAGGCGGCGATCGAGTCCGGCGCCCGCGAGGTCCTGGGGCAGGACTGGGAGGGCAAGCTCGCCCACGGTCTCGCGTTCCTGCGTCGACGCCTCGAGGGCGACTACCCGATCGACGACTTCGGCTTCGACGCCGAGCTCACCGAACGGTTGGTGCTGGCGATGCTGCGTCCGGTGGCCGAGAAGTGGTTCCGGATCGATGTCCGGGGCCTGGAGAACATTCCCACCGAGGGCGGCGCCCTGGTGGTCTCCAACCACTCCGGCACCATCCCCGTCGACGCCCTGATGACGATGTTCGAGGTCCATGACCAGACCGGACGCTTCCTGCGTCCGCTCGGCGCTGACCTGGTATTCCGTCTGCCCGTGGTGGCCCCGCTGGCACGGCGTCTGGGCGCCACCTTGGCCTGTCAGGCCGACGCCGAGCGCATGCTCACCTCCGGCGAGCTGGTGGGTGTGTGGCCCGAGGGGTTCAAGGGCATCGGCAAGCCGTTCTCCGAGCGCTACAAGCTCCAGCGCTTCGGTCGCGGCGGATTCGTCTCCGCGGCCCTGCGCACCGGTGTCCCGATCGTCCCGCTGTCGGTGGTGGGGGCCGAGGAGATCTACCCGATCGTGGGAAACCTGCCCTCGCTCGCCCGGCTGCTCAACATTCCCTACCTCCCGATCACGCCGTTCTTCCCGCTGCTCGGCCCACTCGGCATGGTGCCCCTGCCGTCGAAGTGGTTGCTGGAGTTCGGCGAGCCGATCCTCACCGACACCTACGACGCCACCGAGGCCGAGGACCCGATGCTGGTCTTCAACCTCACCGACCAGGTGCGGGAGACCATCCAGCAGACCCTGTTCAGGCTGCTGCTCGAACGCGACAGCGTCTTCAGGTAAGCCACAGCGCCCGGAGGCGGGCAGCGCCGGTGGGGCGCTCCCGGCTCAGAGCCGACGTCGCACGGCCATGCCGCCCACGACCGCTCCCGCGACCGCGCCGCCGACAGCGCCGGCCAGGAGTCCGGCCCGCGCGGCCTTGCGACCGGTCCGGTAGTCGTGCACGCGCCACCCGTTGGCCCGGGCGTGGGAGCGCAGCGCGTTGTCCGGGTTGACCGCGACCGGGTTGCCGACCAGGGAGAGCATCGGGAGGTCGTTGTAGGAGTCGGAGTAGGCCGAGCAGCGGCTCAGGTCCAGTCCCTCACGCTCCGCGAGCGCCCGGATGGCTTCGGCCTTCGCCGGGCCGTGCAGCAGGTCGCCCACCAGGCGCCCGGTGTAGACCTCGCCGTCGCGCTCCGCGACGGTGCCCATGGCTCCGGTGAGTCCGAGCCGGCGGGCAATCACCTGCGCGATCTCGACCGGCGCAGCCGTCACCAGCCACACCCGTTGGCCCTGGTCGAGGTGCATCTGGGCCAGTGCCCGGGTGCCGGGCCAGATCTTCTCGGCCATCGCCTCCTCGAAGATCTCCTCGCCCAGTTCCTCGATGTCACGCGCCTTCTGCCCGCGGATGAAGGCGAGTGCCGACTCCCGGGTCTCGGAGATGTGCTCGGGGTCCTCGACGCCGACCCAGCGGAAGTAGGCCTGCTTGTAGAGCATCCCGAGCAGGTCGCGGGTGGTGAAGAACTTCCGCCGGTACATGCCCTTGGCGAGGTGGTAGATGCTCGCGCCCTGCATGACGGTGTTGTCGACGTCGAAGAACGCGGCGGCGGTCGGGTCGACGACTGGATGCAGGGACTGCTCCACCTCGGCGGAGGCTGCGGAGGCCTCCCCGGCCAGCGCGGAGCGCCGCCGCAGGTTGGTGCGGCGGGCGTTGGTTCGGGTGTTCTCCGACGGGACCACCCATTCAGACTAGGGGAGCGAGGGGTCCGTTCTGTGCCAGTATCACGGACATGGTCCAGTTCACTGACGTCGCCGACCTTGCCGCCCGCGCAGCAGCCGACGTTCCGGAACGGCTCGCCCTCGTCGAGGCGGGCGGACGGAGCCTGAACTGGGCGAGTCTGGATGACCAGATCTCCCGCGTGGCCACCGGGTTGGGTGGCCTGGGGGTGGTCGGTGGGCACCGCGTCCTGCTGGCGCTGGGCAACCGCATCGAGTTCGTCTCCGGCTACCTGGGGGTGCTGCGGGCGCACGCCGTGGCGGTGCCGGTCAACCCACGGAGCAGCACTGCGGAGCTGGCCTGGATGATCGCCGACTCGGGATCGCGTGTGGTGGTGGCCGACGCGGAGACCGTGGACGCCGCCCGGGAGGCGATCGCCCTGGTACGGGCGGTGCTCGCCGGTGAGCAGGCTCCGGAGCTCGAGCACGTGGACGCCGGGCTCGTCGAGCGCGCCCACGACCCGCACCTGGTGGTGGTCGACGCCGGGGCCGGTCCGGGGGAGACCGCCTGGTCGCGCCTGGTCGCCGCGGAGCCGGTCACCTTCCCCCCGCGCCCCGACCCCGAGCGGCTCGCCGCCCTGCTCTACACCACCACTCCCGTCGGACGTCCGCAGGCGGCGATGCTGACCCACCGCGCGCTGCTCGCCAACGTGGCCCAGGTGGCCCGGGTGCAGCCCTCGATGATGAACGGCGACGACGTCGTGCTGGCGGTGCTGCCGCTGTTCCACGTCTACGGGCTCAACGCCGTGCTCGGCAGCGCGCTGTGGCACCGCGCCAAGGTGGTGCTGGTGGAGCGGTTCCACCCTGAGGTCACGCTGGACGTGATCGACGACGAGGCGGTCTCGGTGCTGCCCGTGGCCCCGCCGGTGTTCACGCACTGGCTGGGTCACCCGGAGCTGCTGGAGCGGCTCGGCCCGGTGCGACTGGTGCTCTCCGGCTCGGAGACCCTGGACCCGGGCGTGGCGGCCCGTTTCACCGACGAGACCGGGCTGGTCATCCACCAGGGCTACGGCCTCACGGAAGCGGCGCCGGTGGTCACCACGACCCTGCACTCCGTCGATCCGCGTCCCGGTTCGTTCGGGTTGCCGCTGCCCGGCGTCGAGGTGCAGGTGGTGGACGACCTCACCGGTCAGGCCGAGGGGGAGGACCCGGGTCACCTGCGGATCCGTGGGGAGAACCTGTTCTCGGGGTACTGGCCCTACGGCGCCGGTGGCCCGGACGCCGACGGTTGGTGGGAGACCGGCGACGTGGGCTGGTTCGACGAGCACGGCGACCTCCACCTGGTGGACCGGGTGCGCGACGTCGTGGTGGTCTCCGGGTTCACGGTCTACCCCTCCGAGGTGGAGGACGTGGTCGGCGACGTCGAGGGTGTGGCCGAGGCCGTGGTGGTGGGTGCCGACGACCCCGACACCGGCCAGCAGGTGGTGGCCTACGTGGTGCTCGCCGAGGGCGCGGACCCGGTCCGGGTGCGCGAGGGAGTCCGTTCCGCGGCCGAGCGCGGCCTGGCCCGGTTCAAGCGCCCCACCCGGGTGGAGCTGGTGGAGGCGACCCCCGCCACCACGGCGGGACGCGGCGGCGCCCGCGGACGTCTGCGCGGCCTGGAGCGACGTCGGGCCCTGGGCCTGGTTGAGTGAGGCGCCGCTGCACCCCGCTTGGCAAGATGGGGGCATGAGCACCAGCGCTGCGCACACGCCCGAGGACGGCACCGAGGACGGCACCGCCCGCGTCACCCTCTACGGCCGACCCGGCTGCCACCTGTGCGACGACGCCCGCGAGGTGGTCGCGCGGGTCTGCGCCGATCTGGGGGAGTCGTTCACCGAGGTCGACATCGACGCTGACGACGAGCTGCTCGACCGCTTCGGCGAGGAGATCCCGGTCACCTTCGTCGACGGGCGTCAGCATGACTTCTGGCGGGTGGACGAGGCCAGGCTGCGTGCCGCCCTGGCCCGCTGATCCACGCTCAGGTCTCGCCCGTGTGGCGACGACTACCTTGGATCCGGTTCATGTGGTACCCGATCGGGAATGCGGTACGGGGTTGTGCTAGGCCGCACCTGATGCGATTTGTACGGGCGTTCACAAACTCATAAAGTGGCAGAGCCGTCAGACCCTCGCCTCCGGCTTCCACCGGAAGGGTCGACGACGACTGGAAAGAAGAGCCCGCCAGTGACCGCACGGACCTCGCCCGAGAGCGCCAGGGAGATTCCCGAGGCGACGGTGGCGAGACTCCCGGTGTACTTGCGGGCCCTGACTGCGTTGGCCGACGCCGGCACCGCCACCTGCTCGAGCGAGGAGCTGGCCACGGCGGCGGGCGTCAACAGCGCGAAGCTGCGCAAGGACCTCTCGCACCTCGGCTCGTACGGCACCCGGGGGGTCGGCTACGACGTCGAGTACCTCCGGTACCAGATCGCCCGCGAGATCGGCGTCACCCACGACTGGCCGGTCGTCATCGTCGGTATCGGAAACCTGGGGCACGCCCTGGCGAACTACTCCGGGTTCCGCTCGCGCGGCTTCCACGTCGTCGCCCTGCTCGACGCCGATCCTGCGCTGATCGGCCAGGAGGTGGCCGGCATCGTCGTGCGCCCCTTCGACGACCTGGAGCAGGTCGTCGAGGAGCACCGGGTCGCCATCGGCGTCCTCGCCATTCCTGCTGGAGAAGCCCAGAGCGTCGCCGACCGGATGGTCGCCGCCGGGATCACCAGCATCCTCAACTTCGCCCCGAGCGTGCTCTCGGTCCCTGCCGGGGTGGACGTCCGCAAGGTCGATCTCTCGATCGAGCTGCAGATCCTCGCCTATCACGAGCAGCGCAAGGCGCAGCTCGAGTCGGGCGCGGAGCCTGACGCAGACCCTGCCGCGGATGCTCTCGGAACAGTGGTGACCGAGGAGGAGGTGTCATGAGCGTCCTGGTTGTCGGGATCTCGCACAAGTCCGCTCCGGTGTCACTGCTGGAGACCCTCGCGCTCGACCCCACGGGTGCCCGCAAGCTCGTGCTGGCCGTCGCCGACCTCGACCACGTGGGCGAGGCCGCGGTGATCTCCACCTGCAACCGCCTCGAGGTGTACGCCGACGTCGACCGTTTCCACGGCAGTGTCGAGGAGATCTCCCGGCTGCTGCTGGGGCGTGCCGACGCCACGCCTGAGTCGCTGGTCGCCAACCTGTACGTGCACTACGACGACGGTGCCGTCTCCCACCTCTTCAACGTGGCCGCTGGTCTGGACTCGATGGTGCTCGGCGAGGGCCAGATCCTGGGCCAGGCGCGTGAGGCGCTGCGCGTCGGCCAGGAGCTCGACACCGTCGGGCCGGTGCTGAACCTGCTCTTCCAGCAGGCCCTGCGCGTGGGCAAGCGCGCGCACGCCGAGACCGAGGTGGACTCCGCCGCCCCGTCGATGGTGAGTGCCGCCCTGGACAGGTCGGTGGGTCACCGCGGTGGCGTCGCCGGCAAGAACGTCCTGGTCCTCGGTGCGGGCGCGATGGCCTCGCTGGCCGTCTCCACCGTGGCTCGCGAGAACGCGGCGAACATCGTCGTCGCCAACCGCTCGTTGGCCAACGCCGAGCGCCTGGCAGCTGACTACGACGGCGTCGCGGTGCCGCTCTCCGAGCTCGGGGCGCACCTCGCCGAGACCGACCTGTTGATCGCCTGCACCGGCGCCTCCGGCGTCGTGCTGACCGCCGGCGAGCTGGCCGCGGCGCGGGGAGGCATCACCCGCGACCTCGACGTCCTCGACCTCGCCCTTCCGCACGACGTCGACCCGGACGTCGCCGGCTTGCCCGGCGTGCGCCTGCTCGGCATCAGGCAGCTCGCCGCGATGCTCGGCAACGACCACGAGGCCCTGCGTGCGCTGGCCGGCGCCCGCCGCATCGTGGAGGAGGAGGTCTCCTCCTTCCTGCAGGCCCGCCGACAGGCCAGCGTCACGCCCACCGTGGTGGCGCTGCGTTCGATGGCGACCGCCGTCGTGGAGTCGGAGATGGAACGCCTGACCGCGCGACTGGGCGACGTCGACGAGGAGTTGCTCGCCGAGGTCCGCCGTACCGTCCACCGGGTCGCGGAGAAGCTCCTGCACCGGCCCACCACGCGGGTGCGTGAGCTGGCCCAGGAGACGGGCGGCGTCTCCTACGCCACCGCGTTGGCCGAGCTGTTTGCGCTCCACCCCGAGGCCGTCACCGCAGTGACCCGACCGGTCCCCACCACCGCCACCGCCACGGCTGCTGCCGCGGCGCTCCCCGCCACCGACGG
>JAZQNT010000512.1:0-2400 GCA_045627505.1 Nocardioides sp. | reverse complement strand
AGGAGTTGTCCCTCTCTATTGTCTTCCTAAGACCGCTTGGCCTCCGACTTAGTTGATCTCCGCCTGGCCGGCGGTGCCGACCTCGTGGTGGGCGCGCTCGACCTGCAGGCCGGAGGCCTCGAGGTTCTTCACCATGGTGTCGCGCAGGTCGGTGTAGTGGTCGTAGGGAGCCACGGGGAAGTACCCGCCCTTGAGCCGGGTCTTGTAGCCGAGGTTGTCGCCCTCCTTGCCCGAGTTCCACCACCCCTCGATCGAGTCGATGTGGTAGTAGGACTCGTTCACCCCGGTGGAGTAACGCACGCTGTCGAAGATGTAGAACTCGGCCTCGGGGGCGAAGTAGGCGGTGTCGGCGATACCGGTCGAGTCGAGGTAGGCCAGCGCCTTCTTGGCGATGTTGCGCGGGTCGCGGCTGTAGGCCTCTCCGGTGATCGGGTCGTGGATGAAGAAGTTGACCGCCAGCGTCTTGGCCACCCGGAACGGGTCGATGTAGGCCGTGGTGGGGTCGGGGAACAGGCTCATGTCGGACTCGTTGATGGCCTGGAAGCCACGGATCGAGGAACCGTCGAAGCCCAGCCCGTCCTTGAAGACGCTCTCGTCGAATGACGAGACGGGCACCGTGAAGTGCTGCATGATGCCCGGCAGGTCGCAGAACCGGACGTCGATCATCTCGACGTGCTCGTCCTTGATGTACTTCAGCAGTTCATCGCTGTTGGCGAACATTCATCCTCCTCGGTCCCGGAGAGGTCCGGAGCCTTCCGATCAGAGAGTGTCTGACGGTGCGGCGCTGCACCGCTGTGTCGGCGAAACTAGGGACGGGCAGTTTCCACCCCATGACTCGTTTGTTTCTGCGGTGTAACAGTTCCCCGAGGAAGGGGGCTGTGGCAAGGGCCGATACCCTTGCGGGGTGATCGAGACTGCCTCCTGGGCGCGCCGAACAGGCGCCCTGTGCATCGACTGGTTCGCCTGCATCCTCGTGGTGGTCGGGATCATCGGACCGGGTGGCTGGCTCGACGACCCCAACTCCGGCCTGTACACGATGCTGGTCTTCCTGATCGAGTCCGCGTTCTTCATCGCGCTGCTCGGCGGCTCGTTCGGCCAGCTCGTCACCGGTCTGCGGGTGGTGCGCTGGGACGGCGTCGCCAAGCCCGTCACCTTGCTGACCGCACTGATGCGGCAGTTCCTGATCCTCCTGGTGATCCCGCCGCTGGTCTTCCGCCCCGACGGCCGGGGGTTGCACGACCTGGCCGCCAAGACCGCGACCGTGCGCCTGGCGGACCTGCGTCGCTGACGCCCGCGCGCGTCCCGCATTTGGGGCTGTAGCGCTCCGACCACGGCTTGTACCGTCGGGGCGTCTCGACCCCGACGGAAGGCTGCGGCATGCGCCGAACGAGCCCCGGCCGTGTTCGTCCACGTGCCGATGTCCCCGCATTCGCCCTCGTCATCAGCCTCCTCCTCCCTGGGCTCCTGGTTGCGGGGTGCGGGTCGAAGGGGGGCGGTTCGGCGGAGGGTGGCCCCGATCGAGACCAGACCTCTTCCGCAACGTCTCCCGCGACGTCATCCGCGACAAGGCAGGGCAGTGCGCCCGGCGGCGCCGACAAGGGCGCCGGGGGAGCGGGACCACAGGACGCGAAGGCCGCCCCGAAGCAGAGCGAACCGACCGTCCACGCCTCCGGGACGCAGCTCACCGCGCAGGCGTTCTCCGACCTGGTCATCACCGCCTTCACGCGGGGAGGCAGCGCCAGGGTCGAGATGCGTACCTCGCAGGCCGGCACGACGTCGCGCGGTGTGATCGACTTCAGCACCCGGCCCTCGAGCATGCGCCTGGTGACCTCAGTCGATGAGCTGGCCGGACAAGACACCGAGGTCATCCTCGTCCGGGACGCCATGTACATGAACATGGGCGAGGCCAGTCAGGGCAAGTACCTGAGGATGCCCCTGAGCCAGGATGGCGCCTTGCTGACCGACCTCAGTCAGCTCGACCCGGTCTCCTCCTTCACCGAGTACGCCAAGGCGATCGACACGGTCACCGCAGCGGGGCCGGAGAAGGTGGACGGCACGACCCTGGGCCGCTATGACGCCGTCGTCGACACCGGCAAGCTGCTGGGCGAGCGCGCAACAACCTCCGACATGCCCAGGACGATCACCCACACGGTCTGGTTCGACGACCAGGGCCGCGTGCGCCGGGTGGAGGTGGACATGGGCTCCTCGGGCACCAGCACGATGACGTACCGCGACTGGGGGGCCAAGGTCGACATCAAGGCGCCGCCCACGTCGGAGGTCATGGACATGCCCGCGACGCCGCAGCGCTAGCGGCACCCGCTGACAGCAGAACGGCCCCGGACCTGAGGGGCGGATTCAAGGGGTCGTCGCAACACCAACCGGTTTTCTTAGCTGGTGAGT
>JAZQNT010000511.1:0-2640 GCA_045627505.1 Nocardioides sp. | reverse complement strand
CTACGTCGGCTACCGCAGCATCGTCGACAACCCGCCGGAGCCGGAACCCGGCGAGTTCGCCGACGAGCTGGGCGGCAGCATGTCGCTGCGCACCGTCGAAGTGGTCGACTCGCTGCCGAAGCGTGCCCGGGGCAAGGGCCTGAGCATGCGCGGCTGACGAGGTTGTGTGGAGCATCGGTGTCACCAGGTGACACCGATGCTCCACACAGGCGTCCCCGCTGGTCTGGACCGGGGAACCACGGGTCGACGCCGACCGGTCGAACCCAGTGAGGGCACCATCAGGAGGCCCGGTCTGGTCTCGGTCAGGCAGCTTCGAGCAGGGTTGGGGATGCGATGCGGCGCGAGGACGAGTTCGCCGACTTCGTCGGTGCACGGTGGTCGACGCTGGTGCGCTCGGCGGTGATGCTCGGCTGCCCGCGCCCGGACGCGGAGGACCTCGTCCAGACCGCGCTGCTGCGTTGCCTGCGGCACTGGTCGAAGGTCCGTCGGGCCGACGACCAGGACGCCTACGTGCACCGTGTCCTCGTCAACACCTGGTACTCCGCACGGAAGCGGCACTGGCACCGGGAGCAGGCCAGCGAAGAGGTGCCGGACACCCCCGTCGGAGACCGGACGTCGGAGGTCGAGCTCGTCGACCTGGTGCTGCGCAGCCTGGACCGGCTCAGCGCCGACCACCGTGCGGTCGTGGTGCTGCGGCACTACGCGCACCTCGATGAGGCCCGGACGGCGCAAGCGCTGGACGTGCCCGTCGGCACGGTCAAGAGTCGGCTGTCGCGGGCGATGAAGGTGCTGGCCGCCGACCCCGAACTGCTCGCACTGGAGGAGACGCCATGACTGCTCATGACCTGGACGACGTGCTGCGGCGGGCGGGGGAGCAGGTGGAGGTCACCTGGCCGCCGGTGGCCGACATGCTGCAGCAGGACCGCCACGACCGGCGTCGCCGCAGGCAGCGCGCGGGCGCCGCAGCTGTTGCCGCGGTGGTGGCGCTCGGCTCGGGCGGATTGTGGGCGCTGGGCAGCGGCGCGGGCGGTGACGGCGTCATCGCCGCTCCCGGCAACGGTCAGGTCTGGGTCGGGCACGGGGCGGCCGCTGTCCGGGTGCCGGAGGCGTGGCGGGATGGCGCGGTCGGTTGCAGTGCGCCGTTGGGAGACGGTGCGGTGGACGTCGTCGGGCCGGGACGGGCGACGCCGGCCTGCGCGTCGGCGGCGGAGTGGCGCAGCGGACAGACGCTGGTGACCCTCTCCCAGGTCGCCGACGACCCATCCGTGGTGCCGTGGGCCGCGGACGAGCCGGTCGTCACCACCCGTCGGGTCGCCGGGATCGAGGTGCAGGTGAGCGAGGTGTCCTGTGCGGACGTTCCCAGCGCGGGCGGGGATGTCGAGCTCTGCTCCGGTCAGGCGTGGGTGCCCGACGAGGAGGCGATGTTCAGCGTGCGGAGCACGTCCGGCGTCGAAGCGGTCGAGGAGGTGCTGGCCACGGTCCGGGTGCTGCCCGGCACGGTGGGCGTCCCGGAGTACCGGGGCTTCGTCGCCCGGGATGGGTTGACGAGCGGCGAGGTGTACGTGCAGGCGCTGCGTGACCTCGGCCTCGAACCGCGGGTCACGTTCGGCGCCGCCGACGAGGCGATCGGCACCGTGCTCTCCGTCGAGCCGGTGGCCGGCACCGTGCTGGAACGGGGAAGCGTCGTCGAGGTGGTCCTCGGCGAGGCGGCCGTCAAGTCCGAGGCACGGGCGGAGGCGCAGCGAACCATGCACACGGTCGGGCTCGGCAGCGTGGGCGTCGACGTGCCGGAGTCGTGGCCGAGGGGCGCGGTCGAGTGCGGCGTTCCGACCGAGGACACCTGGACGGTGGAGGGCAGCTCCGACGCGCGGCGGGCTTGCAGGGGATTCTGGCGACCGGACCTCACCTGGGTGCAGGTCCGGGCGCTCGACGCCGCTTCGACCGGCGCCACTCCCGGCGCTGGAACGGTGGAGTGCGAGCCGACGGATCGACCGGGCGGCTCGCCTCTGGAGCTGTGCACGGGCTCGGTCCGCTTCGCCGCGGAACGGGTCGAGGTGAAGGTCAGCTCGACGGCGGGGAGGGATGCGGTCACCCGTCGGTTGGAGACGGTGCACCAGGTCCCCGGCAAGGTCGGCGTCCCCAACGAGGCGAGTTTCGTCAACGAGTACCAGGAGCGGAGCGGGGAGAAGTACGTCCAGCGTCTGGAGGAGCTCGGCCTCACGGTGTGGGTGACGCGGACGCCGCACGACGGCCGGGGTGCCGGGGTCGTGGTGGAGGCCTTTCCGGGGGCCGGAGAGCTGGTCGACTTCTTTTCCTTAGCTTCGTCTAAATCACCATCTTCAGCTTCTTTAGATTTCTTGGCTTTCTTCTCTTTTTTAGGTTTCTTTTCTTTTTTAGCCCTTTTAGATTTTTTCTTTTTACCTGATTCCTCTTCGTCATCTAAACCAAACAATTCATCTTCCGACATCATTCCATCGTCAAATCCCGAACCAGAATTAATTGAAAAATCGTCTAGTAATTCATTACTCTCATCCTTTGCAAGAATGTCACCTATTTCTGACATATCTGCATCATTACTTTCAAAGAGTAAGTCGTCAAGGCTTTCGTTTTCTTTAGCAGATAATAAATCGTTTAATGCAT
>JAZQNT010000510.1:0-2133 GCA_045627505.1 Nocardioides sp. | reverse complement strand
GGTGCAGACAGCCGACGCCGCAGTGGACGCCGCAGTGCTCGTCGACTCGCTGGTCATGAAGTACGGCGACAAGACGGCAGTCGACGACCTTTCACTGGTCGTTCCCCGAGGAACCATCACCTCCGTGCTCGGCCCCAACGGCGCTGGCAAGACCACCACGCTCGAGACCTGCGAGGGGTATCGCCAGCCGCACTCCGGCACCGTACGCGTCCTGGGACTGGATCCCGTTAGGGACCGTCGCGCCCTGCTGCCCCGGATCGGGGTCATGCTGCAGGACGGCGGCGCGTGGTCCGGGGTCCGCGCTGCGGAGATGCTTCGACACGTCGCCGCACTGCACGCCAACCCCCTCGACGTCGAGGCCCTCTCCGAGAGGTTGGGCCTCCAGGAGTGCGGACGCACGCCCTTCCGCCGCCTCTCCGGGGGCCAGCAGCAGCGCCTCGGACTGGCCATGGCCGTGGTCGGGCGCCCCGAGGTGGTCTTCGTGGACGAACCGACGGCCGGCATGGATCCGCAGGTCCGTCGCGAGACCTGGGGCCTGCTCGAGGAGCTGCGCAGCAGCGGGGTCACCGTGGTCCTGACGACCCACTACCTCGAGGAGGCCGAACGCCTCTCCGACGTGGTGCACATCGTCGACCACGGCCGTGTGGTGCGTTCGGGCAGCCCGACAGAGATCACCGGCCAGGGCCAGGCGGAGTTCCGGTTCACCGCCACCCGGCCCCTCCCCGACGGGGCCGCACACGACCTCGCCACCCGCCTCGCGACGCTCGGCGGCTCCCTGGACCGGGCGGACGGCGCCGACGTTGCCGGACGAGTGCCCTCCGGGACGGCCACGCTGGAGTGCTTGATCGCCTGGGCTCGGCACCACGAGGTGGAGACCCAGCACCTGGCGCTCGGCCAGCGGACCCTCGAGGACGTCTACCTCGAGCTCACCTCCCGCTCCGCCCTCCAGGAGGCCACGGCATGAACGCCCTCGACCTGACTCCCGCTCCCGGTGGTGCTCCGTTCTGGCGTCAGGTCCGCACCCAGGCCTCCATGGAGGCCAAGCTGATGATGCGGAACGGCGAACAGGTGGGCGTGGCCATCTTCGTCCCGCTCCTCGCCCTCGTGGTGGGAGTCGCCGGCGCCGACCGCGCCGGCCTCGACTTCGACCACCCCACCATCGACGTCCTGACGCCCGGCGTCCTCGCGCTGGGTCTCATCTCCACGGCCTTCACCGCGCTCGCCATCGCCACCGGCTTCGAGCGTCGGTACGGCCTGATCAAGCGACTCGGCGCCTCTCCCCTGCCGCGTCACGGGCTGCTGCTCGGGAAGCTCCTCGCCCTCCTCGCGGTCCAGGTGCTGCAGGTGGTCGTCATCTGCTCGGTGGCCGTCGCCATGGGCTGGAACCCGCCGTCCGCCTCGGGGGTCCTGTGGGGCCTCCTCGTCGGCGTGCTGGGCAGCGCCGCCTTCGCGAGCTGGGCCCTGCTGCTGGCGGGAACTGCGAGGGCCGAGGCAACCCTCGCCGTCTCCAACCTCGTCTACCTGTTGCTGATGGCCGGCGGAGGAGTGCTCGTCCCCACGGACAACTACGGTCCGCTGTCCAACGTCCTGCTGTGGTTCCCGAGCGGCGCCCTGGGTGAAGGAATGCGCACCGCCCTCCTCGACGGGCAGCAGGCCTCGTTCTCCGTCCTCGTCCTTGCCGTCTGGTCCATCTTCGGGGCGATGCTCGCCTCGCGTTTCTTCAAGTGGGAGTGAAATTTCCGTGAACCCCAACCGCTGGCTCAGGCCGTTGGCCATCGCCAATCTGGTTGCGAACATCGTCATCGTCGTCACTGGCGGCACCGTTCGACTCACCGGTTCCGGTCTCGGGTGCGACACGTGGCCCAAGTGCACGGAGGACCGCTACGTGGCCCACGCGGCCACGGGCATCCACGGCGCGATCGAGTTCGGCAACCGCATGCTCACCTGGGTGCTCGTGGTCCTCGCCGTGGCCTTCGTCGTCGCGGCCTGGCAGGCGGGCAACCGCGCGATCACCCGGTTGGCGGTGCTCGTCGCGGTCGGCATCCCCCTGCTGGCGGTTATCGGCGGCATCACCGTGCTGACCGACCTCAACCCGTGGGTGGTCTCGCTCCACTTCATGACCTCGATGGTGAT
>JAZQNT010000509.1:0-5342 GCA_045627505.1 Nocardioides sp. | reverse complement strand
GTGGTCACCGCGACCTGGTCCATCGACAAGGTCACCTCGAAGGTGAACAAGGCCGGTGCGGAGATGCTGCTGATCAACTCCAGCGCCACCTACAAGTCGGAGGCCAAGCGGTCTTAGGAAGACAATAGAGAGGGACAACTCCTTGGCACACAGAACGACATGGCTAGATCCGACTTTCCCACCGACGTGGTCACCGCGACCTGGTCCATCGACAAGGTCACCTCGAAGGTGAACAAGGCCGGTGCGGAGATGCTGCTGATCAACTCCAGCGCCACCTACACCAACCAGGACGGCGAGCTGCTGGCCGAGAACGCCGAGACGATCATCTTCGTCGAGCTCGTCCCGTCGCACGCGAAGGAGGCCTGAGCCATGAGCACCGAGTCCACCACCGGCACCACCTGGACCGACGCGTTCCCCACCACGTTCGTCGACCACGCCTCGATCGTCGTGGGCGACGTCGTGCCGCCGCTGGAGCGCACCATCAACCTCACCGACATGGTCGCCTACGCCGGCGCCACCTGGGACTGGCACAAGCTCCACTACGACATGGAGTACGTGGCGGAGAAGAAGCTGCCCGGTCCGATCGTCGACGGTCAGGTCTACGGCGCGCTGCTGGTCGAGATGCTGCAGGACTGGCTCGGCCCGCAGTCGTTCGTGCGCAAGCTGGACTTCGCGTTCCGCAACCTGGTGTTCGCGGGGGAGACCCTGCGCTGCACCGGTGAGGTCACCGAGGTCGGCGAGAACGAGATCACCGTGACCATGCAGGTCGTCGTGGTCGACGCCGAGGGTGCCGCGGGTCGCGCCGCAGCTGCCCCGTGCTCCGCCGTGGTCCTGCTCGGCACGCCGGACGGGCCCGGAGCGGTCGCATGAACGGCACGGGAGTCTCCGGCGTCGCGATCGTCGGTGCGGCGGAGTGCGACCTCGGTGTCACCGAGAAGTCGATCCTGACGCTGCAGACGCAGGCGATCACCCGGGCGCTGGCGGACGCCGGCCTCACCCTGGCCGACGTCGACGGCATCGCCACCAACAACGTCTCCCGGTTCTCGGCCACCCAGATGGCCGACTACCTGGGGATCGTCCCGACCTGGACCGACTCGAGCTTCGCCGGCGGCTCAGCCTTCGAGATGTACCTCGCACGGGCCACCCAGGCGATCGAGGCCGGTCAGGCCTCGGTCGTGGTGATCTCGTTCGCCTCGAACCAGCGTTCGGCGCGCTCGCGGAAGATGGGCGGCGTGCACGAGCCGTGGATCCCCGAGGCGCAGTTCGAGGAGCCGTACGACATGCTCTACCCGCTGTCGTACTACGCGATGGCGGCGCAGAGCTACCTGCACCGCTACGGCAAGACGCACGAGCAGCTCGCCGAGATCGCGATCGCTGCTCGGGAGTGGGCGCTGCTCAACCCGAAGGCGTTCCGGTACGGCAAGGGCTCGCTCAGCGTCTCCGACGTCGTCGACTCGACCATGGTCTCCTCGCCGCTCACCGTGGGCGACTGCTGCCTGGTCACCGACGGCGGCGGCGCGATCGTGGTCACCTCCCTGGAGCGGGCCCGCGACCTCAAGCAGAAGCCGGTCCGGGTCCTCGGGTACGGCGAACGCTCGACCAACACCTCGTTCACCGCGGTGGCCGACCTCTCGGTCCCCGGCGCCCGTGGGTCGGTCCAGGACGCGTTCGCCCGAGCCGGGATCACCGCGGCGGACGTCGACGTCACCGAGGTCTACGACTCGTTCACCATCACCGCAGCCCTCAGCCTCGAGGCCCTGGGCTTCTGCGGTGAGGGCGAGGCGCTGGACTTCATCCAGGACGGGACCATCCGTCCCGGGGGCGCGTTGCCCTTCAACACCAACGGTGGAGGGCTCTCCTACTGCCACCCGGGCCAGTACGGGATCCTGCTGCTCGTCGAGGCGGTCCGTCAGTTGCGCGGGGAGTCGGGGGAGCGTCAGGTCGAGGGCGCCGAGATCGCTGTCGCGCACGGCACCGGCGGCATCCTCTCCACCCACGCCACCGTCGTCCTGGGAGCTGACCGATGAGCGAGCAGACCACGTCCACCAATTGGGTGCCCGGCGCTGTGCCCCCCGCGGACGAGAACTCGGCCGCCTTCTGGGACGCCACCCGCGAGCACCGCTACACCCTCCAGCAGTGTGCTGCCTGCGCGCACGTGCAGTACCCGCCGAAGGCGCTGTGCACCGGCTGCGGCTCGATGGAGCACCTGTCCCAGGTCGCCTCCACCGGTGCCGGGACGGTGGACACCTTCACCGTGATCCACCGGGCCCCGCGTCCCGAGCTCGAGGTCCCGTACACGGTCGCCCGGGTGCGTCTCGTCGAGGGTCCGGTGGTCCTGACGCGGCTCGAGCCCGCAGTGCCCGGCGAGAACGGCTGGACCAACGGCGACGAGGTGACCCTCGAATGGGTCGACCTTCTCGACGGCCGCGCCCTGCCGTACCACCGCCGGGCCTGAGGCCCGTTACCCCGAATCCCCTCCTCGCGCCGTGACGGCGCGGGCCAGTACACCTTCAGGAGCCAGAAGTGGACTTCAAGTTCAATGAGGACCAGCGCGAGTTCAAGGCGCTGCTCCGCCAGTTCGTCGACAACGAGATCATCCCCGTCGCCCGTGAGTGGGAGCAGTCGGGGCGCTACCCGACCGAGATCGTCGACGGGATGAAGGACATGGGCCTCTTCGGCATCACGGTGCCCGAGGAGTACGGCGGCCTCGACCTCGACCCGGTCTCCTTCGGCCTGGTGTTCGAGGAGATCGCGCGCGGCTGGATGGGTATCGCCGGCATCCTCGGCTCCCACTCCCTGGCCTGCCGCCTGATCGCCATGCACGGCACCGAGGAGCAGAAGAGCAAGTACCTGCCCGACCTCGCCACCGGCAAGCGCCGCACCGGCATCGGCCTCACCGAGGCGGACGCCGGCACCGACCTGCAGGGCATCCGCACCACCGCCCGGCTCGCGGGTGACCACTACGTCATCAACGGCTCCAAGATGTGGATCACCAACGCCCGCTACGCCGACCCGCTGCCGGTCCTGGTCAAGACCGACCCGACCGCCTCGCCGGCGCACAAGGGCATGTCGGTGATCCTGATCGAGGCCGGCACCCCTGGCTTCGAGGTCACCAAGGACATCCCCAAGCTCGGCTACAAGGGCACCGAGTCCTGCGAGATCCTGCTCGACAACGTCCGAGTCCACAAGGACCAGCTCTTGGGCGGCGTCGAGGGCATCGGCATGAAGCAGGTCCTCTCCGCGCTCGAGTGGGGCCGCGTGAACATCGCTGCACGTTCGGTGGGCATCGCCCAGCGCGCCTACGAGGAGGCGCTGTCGTACTCGCAGGAGCGCAAGGCCTTCGGCAAGGCGATCTCGGAGTTCCAGCTGGTCGCGGCCAAGATCGGTGAGCTCGGCACCCAGGTGCAGGCTGCCCGCCTGATGGCGTACTGGGCGGCTGACGCCGTGCGCGACGGCCGCGCCGACGGTGCCACCGGCATGGCGAAGATCTTCTGCTCCGAGGTGGCGCTGCAGTCGGCCATCGACTCGCTCAAGGTGCACGGTGGCTACGGCTACTCCACTGAGTTCGAGGTGGAGCGCCTCTACCGTGACTCGATCCTCATGAGCATCGGCGAAGGCACCAATGACATCCTTCGCACTGTTGTTGCCAAGTCCCTTCTCAAGGGCGAGACGAAGGTCGGTTGATGCTTTCCCGTTCCGCGCTGTACGTACCCGGTGATGCCCCTGACAAGCTCCGCAAGGCGCTCGACCGGGGTGCCGACGAACTGATCGTCGACCTCGAGGACGCCGTCGCCCCGGCCAACAAGGCCCTGGCCCGTGACGTCGTCTTCGCCTGGCTCGACGGCATCGAGAAGACCGACGTCAAGATCTGGGTCCGGATCAACGCGGGCGAGGACCGTTTCCTCGACGTGGACGCCATCGCCGAGTGCGAGGAGCTCGAGGGCTTCGTCGTGGCCAAGACCGAGACCGCGCAGGAGATCGTCGAGCTCGACGAGCGCCTGACGAAGCTCGGCTCGAACGCCAAGCTCGTCCCGCTGCTGGAGTCGGCCAACGCCGTGCTCTCTGCCCGGGAGATCGCTCTGGCTCCTCGCGTGGAGCGTCTCCAGGTGGGCGAGGCCGACCTGCGTGCCGACGTCGGCATCACCACCGGCGACGACGAGCGGGAGCTGCTCTTCTCGCGTTCGTTCGTGGTCTTCGCTTCCTCGGCTGCCGGCATCGCCCCGCCGATCGCCCCGGTCTCCACCGAGTTCCGTGACCTCGACGCCTACCGTGCGTCCACCGAGGCGCTGGCCCGGATGGGCTTCGTCGGGCGCGCCTGCATCCACCCCGCGCAGGCCGCGGTGGCCAACGAGGTCTTCACCCCGTCGGAGGAGAAGGTCGCCTGGGCACGCGAGGTGCTCGAGGCCCTGGAGAACGCCGGCTCCGGCGTCGCCGTGGACTCGCGTGGTCGGATGCTCGACGAGGCAGTGGCCCGGCAGGCTCGTCTGGTGCTCGCCCGGGTGCGCTGACAGCCCGAACCGCTAGGAAAAGGACCCGACGCCGAGGCGTCGGGTCCTTTCCTGTTCCTGCATTTTGCGATGCAACTGGGCGGGTTCTGCAGCGAAATCGCCAAGCCGCTGACGCAGCGTTTCGTGTGTGTGAACACTGTGTGGACGATCACAGAAAGTCCGCGTTTCCGGTTCAGCCTGAAGCGTAGATCGTATATCGTGTCACGTGCGTCACAGTCATGTGGCGTGTCAGCCTTCGCGGGCGGGGAGTCAGCGCCCCGGCTGCGTTGACAGGAGGAATACATGCTTTTCAAGAAGGTTCTGGGCGTCGGTGCCACCGGTGCTCTCGTTGCAGGTGCGTTGGCAGCAATGACGTCGCCGGCCTCTGCAGCCACGACGGCCACCTACGACGTCGAGTACAGCTGCGTCGGTTTCGGCCAGACTGTTGCGTTCCCGACCAAGGTTGCCGTCACCACGGCCGCCGCGGGCCCCGTTGCCAACACCGTGTCGGTGAAGCTGGGCGACTTCCCCGGCATCATCCCGGTTGCGCTCGCGGACCGTATTTGGTCGATCGAGACCGGCGCGAACGACACCGTGGGCGACATCCCCCTCAAGGGAGAGCTCACGCAGAGCGTCGCCGGCAGCACCCCGGCTCCGCTGCCTGAGCTCAAGGGCTCTGCGGCTCGCACCGTGGGTGCCGAGAAGCTCACCTTCGCCGCCCTCAAGGTGACGATCACCAAGACGCCGGAGACCGTGAAGCCGACGGATAGGGCAACGGTCATGGACTGCACGGTGAAGAAGCAGGCGATCGCTGCCGCTCCGACCCCGACCCCGACCCCGACCCCGACCGCGCCT
>JAZQNT010000508.1:0-2945 GCA_045627505.1 Nocardioides sp. | reverse complement strand
GTGGACGTATGGTCGTTGGGGTGGAGCATCAGCGTCGCACCTCGTCCGGCGAACCAGCGCCCGCGCCTCGTGAGGGGGCACGCCTGGAACTGGACGAACTTCTGGGCCAGATGATCGAGCACGCCCAAGGCGTGATCGATGCCCAGCGCCGGCTGCCCGCCCTGCTCCGGGCCAACAGCGAGGTGATCGGTGACCTCGCCCTCGGCACGGTGCTGCGCCGGATCGTCGAGACGGCCTGCGAACTCGTGGGCGCACCGTACGGGGCGGTGGGCGTGGTCCGGCCCGGGGGGAGCGGCCTGGAGGAGTTCATCCACGTCGGGTTGGAGCGCGGGGTGGCCGCGACGAGCGGTGACCTGCCCGGAGGCCAGAGGCTGCTGGGTGCGTTGATCGAGGACAGCCGGTCGGTGGGTTTCCCCGACGGACACCCGCCGATGCAGGGGTTCCTCGGGGTGCCGATCCGGGTCGGGGACGAGGTGCTCGGCATCCTGTACCTGGCATCGCCGCACGAGGGCGAGTTCAGCGCGGAGGACGAGGAGCTCGTCGCGGCGTTGGCTGCGACCGCCGGCGTTGCCGTCGACAACGCGCGGCTCTACGACGAGGCCAAGCAGCGCCAGCGGTGGTTGGAGGCCTCGACGGACGCCACCCGGCAGTTGCTGAACGTGCAGGGCGACGACGCCCTGCGGCTGGTGGCGCAGCGCGTCGTGGACCTGGCGGTGGCCGACGTCGTGACGGTCGTCCTCCCCGGCGCGAGTGGAGCCGAGCTCCGTGTGGCGGTCGCGGTGGGTGCGGGGGCGCCGGAGGTGCAGGGCGTCTCCTACCCCGTCCACGGAAATCTCATCGAGGTGGTGCTCGACACCGGGAAGCCGGCGGTGGTCGAGGGCCCTGAACCAGTCGGGCAGTACGCCGGTCGTACGGTGGCGCTGGACCGGTGGCTGCCGCTCGGCCCGGTGATGGTGCTTCCGCTCGCGGGTGCGGAGGGCATCCGGGGGGCACTGGTGGTCGGCCGCTCGCCGGGCCGTCCGTGTTTCGCGCCCGCAGAGGTCGAGATGGCCACCGGGTTCGCCTACCACGCGGCGGTGGCGCTGGAGCTGGCCGACGGTCGTCGGGGAGCCCAGCGGATGGAGCTGTTGGAGGACCGCTCCCGGATCGCCCGCGACCTGCACGACCACGTCATCCAGCAGCTCTTCGCTGCGGGCATGACGTTGCAGGGGGCGGCCACCACCATCGGGGACGTTCCCGGCGCCGAACTCATCGAGGGCGTCGTGGACTCCATCGACGACGCGATCCGCCAGATCCGCACCTCGATCTTCCAGCTCCGACCCCAGAAGCCTGCGAGTGGCGGGACCCGTGGCGTGGTGCTCCGCGTCGCCGCCGAGCTCACCCCGGTGCTGGGACGTGAGCCGGAGGTCAGGTTCACCGGTCCCGTCGACGCCGTGTGCGACGAGGTCCTGAGCGCGGACGTGACGGCGGTGGTGCGCGAAGGGCTGAGCAACGTGGGCAGGCACAGCGGGGGGACACACGCCGCGGTCCGGGTTGCGGTGGGGGAGACCGAGCTGACCGTGAGCGTTGAGGACGACGGGTGCGGACCGAGGGAGCGCACCCGTTCCAGTGGCCTGGAGAACTTGCGGCACCGGGCCCTGGCGCGCGGAGGAGACCTGGTCGTCCCCGCCGGTACAGACGGCGTGGGCACCCGCCTCACCTGGCGGGTGCCGGTCTCGGGGACGGGCGAGACGCATGACGGGTTCCACGAGGAGAAACCACAGCCGCCGCGCGGGCCAACCGGGCCGCCACGGGTGTAGGAAGGGACCATGGCCGCATCATCGATCCGGATCTACCTGCTGGATGACCATGAGGTGGTGCGCCGCGGGCTGCGCGTACTGCTGGATGCGGCTGACGGCATCGAGGTCGTGGGGGAGTCGGGGTCGGCGCAGGAAGCGACCAGTCGCATCCCGGCGCTTCGTCCGCACGTCGCGATCCTGGACGGGCGCCTCCCCGACGGCAGTGGCGTGGAGGTGTGCCGCGCGGTCCGGTCGATCGATCCGGACATCCGGGTGCTCATCCTCACCTCGTACGACGACGACGAGGCGCTGTTCGCTGCGATCATGGCCGGGGCCGACGGCTACGTGCTGAAGGAGGTGCACGGCGCCGACCTCGTGGCCACCGTGCGCCTCGTCGCCGAGGGGAAGTCGTTGATCGACCCCGCCCTCACCGCCACCCTGCTGGAGCGCATTCGCAACGGCCCGAACCGGCCCCCCGAACTCGCCGAGCTCACCGACCAGGAGCTGAAGCTGCTCGGCTTCATCGCTCAGGGCCTCACCAATCGCCAGATCGGTGAACAGATGTTCCTGGCCGAGAAGACCGTCAAGAACTACGTGTCGAACATCCTGGGCAAGCTCGGGCTGGAACGCAGGACGCAGGCGGGTGGGCTCGCGTCCAGGTTCCTGGGGACGTCCGCGCCCGAACCCGAGTGAGGTGGGGCACCCGGGCGCGCCGGCGCACGTGAGCCCCTGTGCGCGTTGAGTTGTGCACGTTGACCTGTGCCCGGTACCGGGAGCAGGGTGAGGGTGGAAACGGGCCCTCTCTGACCCGCCCCCGCCCCCGCCCCCGAGACCGGACGGAGGAGACGCCATGAGCGTCCTCACCTACCCAGCGCGGCTGGACGCGCAGCTCGACGCGAACGTCAGCCGCTGGAAGTGGTTGGTCAAGTGGTTCCTGGCGATACCCCACTACGTCATCCTGGTGTTCCTGTGGTTGGCATTCGCCGTGCTGACGTTCGTCGCCTGGCTGGCGATCCTCGTCACCGGTCGCTATCCCCAAGGGATCTTCTCGTTCAACGTCGGGGTGATGCGTTGGTCGTGGAGGGTGTCGTACTACAACTACGGAGTGCTGGGCACCGACCGCTACCCGCCGTTCACCCTGGCGGACGTGCCGGACTACCCGGCCCG
>JAZQNT010000507.1:0-2388 GCA_045627505.1 Nocardioides sp. | reverse complement strand
ATCTGCGGGAAGAGCGCGTGCACCACCAGGCCCAGCAGCACCGCCGAGACGATCACCAGGCCAACCGAGAGCCAGGCGATCAGCGCGATGTTAAGTCGGATCGTAGCCATGTCGTTCTGTGAGCCAAGGAGTTGTCCCTCTCTATTGTCTTCCTAAGCCCGCTTGGCCTCCGACTTGCCGACCGCGGTCGCGGCCACCGAGTCCGGGGGACTCACCACCGCACCGAGCGCGATGCAGAGCGCCAACGGAATCTGCGGGAAGAGCGCGTGCACCACCAGGCCCAGCAGCACCGCCGAGACGATCACCAGGCCAACCGAGAGCCAGGCGATCAGCGCGATGTTGCGCCGCACGTCGACGATCGGTATGCGCACCGACGAGGCGTAGAGCAGCGGCGGCAGCACCCCAGCCAGGATCAGGTCGGGATCGACCAGGACTTCCGGGATGTCCGGGACGGTCGGCATGTAGGCGGCGCTCACCCCCAGGGCGAGCAGCAGCAGCGGTGCGGCCACGCCCGTACGACGCGAGAGCACCGCCGCCCCGATGATGACGGCCAGCCCGCCTCCGAGGAGGAACAGCAGTTGCGGGTGCACGCTCACGAGCCTAGGGGCCAGACCGCCTCCTGTGACGTACGGAATCCGATCCTGCCGTCATCCGACACACTGAGTCACCCGCCGGGCAGCGTCACCCGCCGGGCAGCGTCACCCGCCGGGCGGCGTCACCCGCCGGGCGGCGTCACCCGCCGGGCGGCCTCACCCGACGTCGAGGAACCCCTCGGCCACCATCTCGCGCACCGCGGGCAGTGCCTGCGCACGCACCTCGGCCGGGTCGGCGCCGGTGAGGCTGGCGACCGCGTCCAGGATCTGGCCCACGGTCAGGTCGCCGTCGCAGGCACCCACCAGCGCCGCCTCCACGGTGTCGACCTGGCGCGCCCGGCGCATCCCCCGCTGCTGGCGGATCACGATGGTCTCGGGATCCTCCTCGCCCGGGGCCCCCTGCGTCTCCTGCCGGACGTCGTTGCGCAGCACAAGCCGCTCCCGGGCCAGCTCCTCCAGCGACACCACACCCGCCAGTGCGTCCTGGCTGGCCTCCCACTGCTCGATCGCCGGGGCGATCGGCTGCTCGACGTCGTAGGGCCACTCCACGAACTCGCGCACCGCGGTCGTGCCCGGGGCGTCCCGGCGGACGTTGATCCAGCCGAAGCCCACCCCTTCGATCCCCTGGCCCTCCATCCAGGACACCCAGGTCTCGTAGCGCTCCAGGTAGTCCGGGCCACCGTGCAGGCCGGCGTCCTTGGGCCACAGCTCGACGTAGGACGGCGGGTCGAGCACCTCGCGCTGGACCACGAAGGCACTGGTGTCCTCCGGCAGCCACGAGGCGAGCCGCTCGTCCCAGGGCTGGCCCTCGGCGATCACCCAGTTGGCCAGCACCTGCAGCCAGCCGCCCTCGGTCAGGTGCTCGGGTCCGGTGCGGACGATGTGCTCCACCGCGGCGTCGCCCGGGAGTCCGGAGTCGCGGTAGACCAGCCGCTCGCCGGTGGCCGGGGAGATCACGAACGGCGGGTTGGTGGCGATCAGGTCGAACTCCTCACCCGCGACCGGCTCGAAGAAGGAGCCGTCGCGGACGTCGACGGTGTCGATCCCGTTGAGCGCCATGTTGAAGCGGGCCACCGCCAGCGCGCGGGCGTTGACGTCGGTGGCCACCACCTCGTCGGCGTGCGCCGCCAGGTGCAGCGACTGCACGCCGCACCCGGTGCCCAGGTCGAGGGCGCGACCCACCGGGCCCCGCATCGTGAGCTGGGCCAGGGAGGTGGACGCCGGGCTGATGCCGAGCACGTAGTCGCCGTCCACCTGGTTGCCGGCGCCGTCCATCCCGGGGGTCAGGTCGCTGACCACCCACAGGTCGCGCTCGCCGGCCTGGTTGGCGCTCTCGGCGGTTTCCTCGGTGGGCGCCGCCGCGTCGTCCGCGGCGTACGGGCGGACGTCGAGCAGCGCCCGCACCGTCGCGCCCTCGGTGGTCAGGATGCCGGCCGTGACCATCTCCTCGACCAGGCCCGGCAGCGCGGCGTCGGCGTGCGCCCGGGAGACCGGACGCTGCAGCAGGAACAGCCGGGTCAGCGTCTCCAGCGGGGTGCCGCCGCGGGTGGCGCGCTCACCGGGCGTGGTCTCGTTGCGGCCCAGCGCCGCGTGCCCCCGCTCACCGAGGGCGGCCGCGACCGCGTCGAAGGTGAACCCGGCCGCGGTCAGCGCCGTCCGCATGCGGCTGGGCAGGGTGGGGTCGGCAAGGAACGTCTCGGGATTCGGGGACGTCGGGGGAGGCGTCGGGTTCGAGGACGGCGTCGAGGTCATGGGCCAATCCTCGCAGTCACCGCCGTCGAGAACGAGCCGGACG
>JAZQNT010000506.1:0-11671 GCA_045627505.1 Nocardioides sp. | reverse complement strand
ATTATATCATATAATCTTGGAGGGAATCCTTCACCACCAACAATAATATATTTACAACTAGCTACTTTTTCTTGGATTTCTTCTAATTTTAGGTATTCACGTAACCTAGTTGGGGTTGAACCAAACGCATCTGCTTTAGTTTTATCGAATAATTCAGCTAGTTTTAAAGGATTTATAGACTCCTCATCATTTGCAAATACAACAGGTAAACCATTCATAATTGTTCCAAAGATTTCACGTAAAAATACAATAAAGGAAACTGTTGAAATTGAAATCATTTTACTGCATTTATGTACAAGTGAATAAATTGGAATATTTAAAGGATGATCAGCTATATAATTAGTAATTCCTTTATGAGTAAGCATGACTCCCTTAGGTTTTCCAGTAGAACCAGAAGTATAAATTAAGAAAGCTAAATTCTCAGGATTTAATTTAACATCAGGATTTAAAGTATTTTCCTCTTTAAGAAGTTCATTGACATTGATAGTATTATCTGATTCATATTCTATATCATCACTAATTATAATAAATTTAGAATCACTATCTTCTAAAACTTGATTAATTCTCTCTTTAGGATATTTCGGATCTATTGGAATAAATGCTGCACCAGCTTTAATAATACCTAAAACACTAGCTATGAGATTACTGTCCCTTTTCATCATGAACATGATTTTATCTTCAATTTGAACTCCTTTTTTAATAAGAGCATTAGCTATACGGTTTGATTTGGCATTAAGTTCACTGTAAGTGAAATTTCCATCATCTGCTTGTAAAATAACCTTATCGGGATTATCATTAACTTGTCTTTCAAAAATATCTTTAATAACTCCTTCATTACTCGAGCAGCACCGGCTGACCGGCGCGGAGGAGCTGCTCAGCCGTCCGCCACGGCGCCTCGTCCGGTTCGGCGCCCAGCACGTCGGCGAGGTGGCACACCTGCGCCCACCCGAAGGCGGTGGCGTCCCCCGCCCGATCGCCCGCGGACCCATCCGTGTCGTCGGCCGGCAGGGCGATGCGGAAGCCGCAGCCCAGGAACTCGGCCACCCGCACGCCCCACGCGCCGGGAGCGAGATCCACCTGCACGCCGGCGCTCCACGTGCGCCCCGTCGCTGGGGCGAACGAGTTCCCGGCCACGACGCCCTCGCTCAGTGGTGGTGGGGAGTGACGCCGGGGAGGGTGCCCAGGGCTGCTGCCCGGAAGGCGGAGGAACGCTCCTCGTAGTTGGCGAACTCGTCGTAGCTCGGGGCACCGGGGGAGAGCAGGACCACCTCACAGGTGTTCTGTGCCGACCGGGCCCAGGCCATCGCCTCGGCGAAGGAGCCGAACAGCGTGCCGGCGTCGGGACGCTCGGCCGCGATCCGGGCACCCGAGGGACCGATCAGCAGCAGGCGGACGTCGTCGCGGCCAGCCACGTGGTCCAGCAGCGGGGAGAAGTCGAGCCCCCGGTCCTCGCCGCCGATCACCGCAGCGACGGTCCGGCCAGCCACCCCGGCGAGCGAGGCCACGACAGCCTCGGGGGCGGTGGCCAGGGAGTCGTCGATCCAGGTCCGGCCGTCGTCGGAGGGGATCCGCTCCATCCGGTGCGGCAACGGCGCGAACGTACGCAACGCCTCGACGGCGCTCGCGCGCTCCACTCCCAGCAGGGCCGCGATCCTCAGGGCCAGGGCGATGTTGCCGGCGTGGTGACGGCCCACCAGCGGAAGGTCGGGCGCGGCCACCCGGAAGCCGTCGGGCCAGACCAGGTCACCGGCGGCGTCGACGCCCACCCGGGCCTCGTCCTCGCCGCCCGCCGCGCTACCCGTGCGGTCCGGGGAGCCGGTGGTGAGCAGCGATGCGCCGGGGGAGATCCGCGCCGAGACCCGACGCAGCACCTCCTCGGCGTCACCCGGCACCACCACCCACTCGGGGCCGTGGGCCACCGCGTTCAGCTTGTCGGCGTAGTACTCCTCCAGGCCGCCGTGCCAGGTGAGGTGCTCGGGGAAGAGCGAGGTCACCGCGACGATCCGCGGGCTCACGGTGAGTGACTGGGCCTGGTAGCTGGAGAGCTCCATCACCACGACCTCGGCGGGTGGCTCGGTCTCGGCGAGCACCGAGGTCCCGATGTTGCCGCGCAGGGAGGAACGCACCCCGGCGTGGCTGAGCACGTGGTGCACGACGGAGGCGGTGGTGGACTTGCCCTTGGTGCCGGTCACCGCGACCACCCGTCCCGCGTTCTCGCTCACCCACAGGTCGGTCAACGAGGTGATCATGACGCCGGCGTCGACGAGTGCGAGGTACAGCTCGTGGGTCCTCGGGACGCCGGGCGACTTCACCACCACGTCGGCGCCGAGCAGCGCAGCGCGGCCCCGGGCGCCGTACGCGGCCTCGGGGTTGGCGGTGCCGTCGGTCGGGGCCTCGGAGTCGGGCTCCGCGCCGGAGACGTCGACGCCGAGCGCGCGACAGTGCGCGAGCACGGACGCGCCTTCGCGGCCCAGGCCCCAGACGACGACCCGACGGCCCGTGAGGTCAGAGAACTGCACGGGCGGCCTGCTCGTAGGAGGCGGGCAGCAGGTGGTCCTCGGAGAACCCGAACGCGGCCTGCACCGCCGTCTCGTCGAGGAAGCACTCGGCCACCTCGGGCAGCGCGAGGAACTCGTGGCCCACCCAGTCCGGGTGCCGGCTCAGCAGGGTCAGCGCGGCTCGGCACTCCTCCGGTTCGCCGACGCACTCGAACGGCTTGAGCCGGTCGCCGACGTTGAGCAGCTCGAGGAAGCCCTCGCGCTGGGCGGGGTCCGCCAGCAGGTCTCGGCCACCGAAGATCGCCTGCAGCTCCACGCGCCCCAGGAAGGGAGCCAGGCAGAGGAAGACGAAGTGGCACTTGGGGCACTCGCCGCACCACCGGCGGCGCTTGGAGGCGTCGAGGTGGAAGGAGCGGTTGCAGCTGGTGAAGACCGGGTGGTAGTCCTCCAGCCGGGCGAAGTGCCGCATGATCGCCAGCTCGGTGAGGGGACGCAGGAACGAGAAGTAGCGCACCGGATGGCCGTCGATCGCCTCGGTGAGCAGACGCTCGAAGCCGATCCCCTTCGACCACTGATGGTTGACGTCGATGCCCTCCCAGGACACGTTGCCGAACGACGACGACGCCTCGTTGGAGAAGATCACCGCGTCCATGTGGTTGCGCAGCGCGGTGAGCACCCCGACGAGTGAGTTCACCGCCGTCACCGGGACGTGGCCGTTGAGCGCCCCGGCGGTGTTCAGCTCGAAGAGCTGCGGGTCGAGGGTGCGGCGGGCCACCAGCAGGGGCAGGTCGGCCTCGGCCGCAGTGGCCTCGATCGGCTCGTAGGAGTTCACCGAGAAGAGGGTCGGGGTGACGTCCATGTCGCGCAGCGACTCGATCGTGACGATGGAGTCCTTGCCGCCGCCGACGGCGACCAGCGGACGGGTGGGGGAGTCGGGGGTGCGGCTGTCGAGGGGGGCGATCGCGTCGGGCAGGTCGGGCGCCTCGACGGTGGGACGCAGCGCCGCGGGCACCCGGTTGCGGTAGGCGAACTCGCCCAGACCGCCCAGGATGAGCTCGGTGAGGAAGTGGCGCTCCCGCTTGCTGAGGCCCGCGGGCACGCTGAAGGTGGCCGGGACCAGTGCCTTGTAGTACGACAGGCTGGCGGCCAGCGAGAGCAGGCGCAGCACGTCGGCGGGCAGCTTCTCCGCGGTGGGGAAGACGCCGTCGGCGGTCGGTAGGGCGATGCGTTCGGTGAAGTCCAGCGAGCGGTCGTGGTCCCTCGAGGAGATCCGGTAGGGGAGCAGCACCGTGCCGTCGGCGTCGACCGTCGGCTCCAGTGCGGTGAAGACCAGCCTTTCGGCAGGTTCGGACAGCCACTGACGCATGGCGCACAGACTACTCCGCGGTGGGGCACACCCCGGGCGCGGCGAATCGCTGACGGTGGTCGAGCCGCTGACCGAGAGGTGGGACATGGGCAAGTCCCGCCCGCCGCCAGGGCCGACGAATGCACAATGTCGCCCATGGCCAAGACCAACGCAGGCAACTTCTTCGAGGACTTCACCGTCGGACAGGTGATCGAGCACGCCATCCCCCGCACCGTCACCGAGGGTGACCGCGCGCTGTACGGCGCCCTCTACCCGACCCGCTTCGCGCTCCCGTCGTCGGCGGAGTTCGCCTCCCAGGTGGGGCTCACCGATGCACCGGTCGAGGACCTGATCGGCTTCCACATCGCCTTCGGCAAGACCGTCCCCGACATCTCGCTCAACGCCGTGGCCAACCTCGGCTACGCGGAGTGCCGGTTCAAGCGCCCGGTCGTCCCCGGCGACACCATCTCCACCTCCTCGGAGGTGATCGGACTCAAGCAGAACTCCAACGGCAGGTCCGGCGTCGTCTACGTGCGGTCCACCGCGGTCAACCAGCGCGAAGAGATCGTGATGGAGTGGGCCCGCTGGGTGATGGTGCACAAGCGCGACGCCGATGCCCCTGCGCCCGTGACGGTGGTGCCCGACCTGGCGTCCTCCGTGGCGCCGGAGTACCTGATCGTCCCCGAAGGCCTGGACTTCCGGGACTACGACTTCGACGCCGCCGGTGAGCCGCACCGCTTCTCCGACTACGCAGTGGGCGAGAAGATCGACCACGTCGACGGCGTCACCCTCACCGACGCCGAGCACATGATGGCCACGCGCCTGTGGCAGAACACCGCCAAGGTGCACTTCAACACCGAGGCCCGCCCGGACGGCACGCGCCTCGTCTACGGCGGTCACGTGATCTCGCTGGCCCGCGCGCTGTCCTTCAACGGGCTCGCGAACGCCCAGCTGATCGCCGCGATCAACGGCGGGTCGCACGTCGCACCGGCCTTCGCCGGCGACACCGTCTACGCCTGGTCCGAAGTGTTGGAGAAGGCCGGGACCGAAGCCCCCGGCGTGGGTGCCCTGCGCCTGCGCCTGGTCGCGACCAAGGGACGCGACCAGTCGATGACGCTGCGTGGCCCGGACGGCAAGTACGCCCCGGGTGTGCTGCTCGACCTCGACATCTGGACCTTCGTCCCGCGCTGAGAGGGCCGGGTTCTCCGCAGCCGCGCCAGGCCCGCCGCGGACGTCATGGGTTTCGTGGGTCGGGACCCCCGATTCCCATGACGTCCCGCAAGAGGGGTTGGGGTTGTGGGACGCGGTGGGACGCGGTGGCACGCGGTGGGACGCCCGGGGGGCGGACCCGGTTGCGTGCCGAGGTCCGTGGCCTGTTTGCATTGGGGCATGAGCGACGAGAAGGCACTGGCTGGGGAGAAGGCGCTGGCTGGAGAGAAGGCGTTGGCCGAACTGGGACGGCTGCGCGCCAGCATCGACAACCTGGACGCCGCCCTGGTCCACCTGCTCGCCGAGCGGTTCAAGTGCACGCAGCGTGTGGGTGAGCTCAAGGCCACCGCGGACATGCCCCCGGCCGACCCCGCGCGCGAGGAGTTCCAGATCCAGCGCCTGCGTGCGCTGGCCGAGGAATCGGGCCTCGACCCGCACTTCGCACAGCAGATCCTCGGCGTGATCATCTCCGAGGTCATCCGCAACCACGAGTCCCTGCGCCAGCGCTGAGCCCGCTCACCTGACCGGCCGGTGTGGCCCGACCTCAGGAGCCGGTGGGCAGGTCGGGCCGCTGCGGTGAGGCAATGACGTCCTCCGCCGCGTGCGCCGCGTCCTCCTGCAGTGCACGTTCGGTGTACTCACGCCCCACCTGGATCATCTCCGCGGCCCGGTGGAAGTCGAGCGTGCGGCAGACGTTCTTCGGGAGCGTGATCATGATGTCCGGGGGATAGCTGGCCAACCGGTACCGCAGCACCACCGACTCCAGGGCGTCGTAGGACAGCTCCATCACGTCGATCATGCCGAGCGCCGGGGGCAGCTCCTCGAAGCCGCCCGCGCTGGCGGGGAGCGGCCCCGCGGAGGGCGCTTCCGCCTGGTCGAGCTCGGTGTCCCCGGACTCGGCCCGTCGGGTGGAGAGCCACTGCGACAGGCGTCGGCCGGCGTCGTTGTCCAGCACCTGCGCCGCGGTGCGACGCAACCTGCCCTGCCACTCCGACGCGGGTCGCGGATCGGAGGACTCACGGGTCCAGGAGGAGAGCGAGGAACGCCCCTCCGGGGCACCCGACAGGTTCACCGCGACGCTGCGGTCCGCCGCGAGCCCGGAGAGCGGGGCGATCGGGACCGGGTTCATCATCCCGCCGTCGGCGAGCAGCCGCCCGTTGAGCACCACCGGCGCGAAGAAGCTGGGCAGCGCCACCGAGGCCCTGATCGCCATGTCGAGGGGCCCCTCCTGGAACCACACCTCCTTGCGGCTGAGCAGGTCGGTGGCCACCGCGGTGAAGGGGACGGGCAGGTCCTCGATCCGGACGCCGTCGAGGAGCTCGACCACCCGGCCCATCACCCGCTCACCCTTGATCACACCGGGGGAGCGCAGGGTCGGGTCCAACAGTCGGATGACGTCGCGCGGGCTGAGCGAGGTCACCCAGTCCGCGTAGGCGTCCAGCTGGCCCGCGGCGTGCAGTCCGCCGATCAGGGCGCCCATCGACGTCCCGGCCACGCCGACCACCTCGTAGCCGTGCTCCTCGAGCACCTGGATCACACCGATGTGGGCGTACCCGCGTGCCCCGCCGCCCCCCAGCGCCAGCGAGATCCGGACCGGCTCGGCGCGGTCGGGCCCGGGACTCGCGGCCTCCGGGACGGGCCTGCCAGGAGTGCTCATGACGTGATCGTAGCCATTGCCTGCGCTGCGCGCGGGCGGTCGGACGGTGTCCGTCCCAGCGCGCGGGTAGTTTGGCCCTGGCGGATCTCCCGCCTGATCCCCCAGCAGTTCTCCCAGCACGAAGGCCACCATGAACGCACCGACCCCGCTGTGGGCCCAGTCCTACGCCCCCGGCGTACCGCTCTCCATCGAGTACGGGGACCGGACAGTTCTCGACCTCTTCACCGACGGCCTGGACGAGTACGGCGACCGTCCTGCGTTCGACTTCCTCGGAAAGGTCACCGACTACCGCACGGTGGCGGAGGCCGTCGAGCGCGTGGCCGGCGGGCTCCGGGCCCTCGGCGTCAGGCCCGGCGACAACGTGGCCCTGCTGATGCCCAACTGCCCGCAGAACGTGGTCGCCTTCCTGGCCGTCCTGCGCCTGGGGGCCACCGCGGTCGAGCACACCCCGCTCTACACCGCGGGCGAGCTCGAGGCGCCCTTCCGTGACCACGAGGCCACGGTCGCGATCGTCTGGGACAAGGTCGTGCCGGTGGTGGAGTCGCTGCGGGCGACCACCTCGCTGGAGCACGTGGTCGCGGTCGACATGACCGCCGAGCTCCCGTTGCTGAAGCGTCTGGCGCTGCGCCTCCCGATCGCCAGGGCCCGTGCCTCGCGCGCGCAGCTCACTGCCCCCGCCCCGGGTGCGATCGGCTGGAAGCAGCTGCTGGACTCCGAGCCTCTGGAACCCTCCTACCCACGTCCGGTCGCCTCCGACGTCGCGCTGCTGCTCTACACCTCGGGCACCACCGGCACCCCCAAGGGCGTCCCGCTGAAGCACTCGAACCTGCGTGCGAACGTGCTCCAGGGGCAGGCCTGGCTGCCCGGTCTGGAGACCGGCAAGGAGACCTTCCTGGTCTGCCTGCCGCTCTTCCACGCCTACGGCGTCACCGCCTCGGTCCTGCTCGGTCTCTCGCTGAAGGCCAAGCTGGTGCTGCTCCCCAAGCCGGAGATGTCGCTGGTGATGGAGGCCATCCGTCGCGACGTCCCCGGGTTCCTGCCCGCCGTCCCGCCGCTGTACCGCAAGATCGTGGAGACCGCGGAGGCCGAGGGAATCTCGCTGCAGGGCATCCGCTACTCGCTCTCCGGGGCGATGCCGCTCTCGGAAGAACTGGTCGAACGGTGGGAGAGCGCCACCGGCGGCATCCTGTGCGAGGGCTACGGACTCACCGAGACCTCTCCGGTCCTGGTCGGCAACCCGATGTCGAAGGGGCGCCGCCCCGGTTCCATCGGAGTGCCGTTCCCCGACACCCAGGTGCGGATCGCGGACCTCGACGACCTGGACCGCGACGTCCCGTTGGGTGAGCCCGGTGAGCTGCTGGCCAAGGGACCGCAGGTCTTCGACGGCTACCGCGGTCTCCCCGAGGAGACGGCCAAGGCCTTCCACGACGGTTGGTTCCGCACCGGCGACGTGGTCACGATGGCACCCGACGGCTTCATCACGGTGGTGGACCGGATCAAGGAGGTCATCATCACCGGCGGGTTCAACGTGTACCCCTCCGAGGTCGAGGACGTGCTCCGCGGACACGAGTCCATTGCGGACGTCGCGGTGGTCGGCCACCGGCACGTGGACGGCTCGGAGGAGGTCGTGGCCGCAGTCGTGATGGTCGAGGGGCATGACGTCGACCGCGACGCCCTGCGCGACTTCTCCCGCATCGCCCTGACGCCCTACAAGGTGCCCCGCAGGTTCGTCCGGGTGGACGCGCTGCCGCTGAACGCGATGGGCAAGGTGCTCCGCCGCGAGGTGGCGGCGCTGGTCAAGGGACGCTGAATCCCCGCGACGCTCAGCTGACGACGCGGGCGCGCACCGACACCCGGATCCGGTCGTGCACGGGTAGCCCGTCGCACGCCCATCCCGACGAGGTGCCGCACGCGCGGTAGGCGCGGGAGGTGTTGGTGGTGACGAGCAGCAGCCGGTCCGTCCGCTTCCGCTTCATCAGCACCTTCGCCCGGGCCGTGCCGGCGGCGGAGAACTTCAGGGGCACCCTGCGCAACGAACCGTCGGCGCGCACGACCACCAGGCTCAGGCCGGTGTGCCGGCGGTCGCTGGTGCGCACGGTGAGCTCCACGCGACGCTTGCGAGCGCGGGACGACAGCGTGACGGTGGTGGTGCGTGCGCTGAGGTGGGGCAGACGCGACGCGTGCTCGCTCGACCGGGTTCTCGTCCCCAGGGCCACCGCCCGTTGGGGCGCTGCCGCACGGCCGGCGGCCCGGGCCGGGTAGAAGCGCGTCGGCACGGCGTTGGCCAGCGCGAAGCCGGTGTAGAAGTCGTCCCACGAGGTGCCGTGGCCCTGCACCACGGCTGCCAGCGCCTGCAACGACCACTCGTCGCGCGCGCCCGCGGAGGCGTCGAGGCGCTCCCAGACCTGGCGCACGGCGTCGCGGCCCGCGACCGCGGTGAGGCGCTCGAGCAGGACGAAGTTGCCGTAGCCGGAGCTGAGCAGGTCGAGCGGGACCGTGCGTCGTCCCTGCTGCCCCTCGCGCAGGTAGCGCCGGTTCGTCGGCCACTCGGGGAAGACCTGGGTCTCCGCCCAGGTGGCGGTGGCCTCCATGAACCAGTTGTCCTCGGCGAGGTCGGTGTTGAGCTGGGAGGCGTGGGCGAGCTCGTGGGCGACCGTGGCCGCCAGGTTCGCGCGCGGGTTGCCCGAGTACCCGGCCATGTCGTTGTCCAGCGCGATCCAGGACCGGGCGCGCCGGGGCTGCCCGGGCAGCCCGTCGCCGATCGTGGTGGCCCCGTACTGCTCGTCGGGGACGTCGGCCAGGTAGATGTGCAGGCGCTCGTCGCCGCTGGCGTCCGGGCTGCCGGCGGGGGCTCGGAACCCGAGTTCGTCCACCCAGGTCGACCACGACCGCCGGGCGAGGGCGAGGGTGAGGTCAGCCCACTCCCGGGTGGCCCGGTGCGGACCGGAGGTGGCCCGGTGCACGCACAGGTGCTCGTCGCAGATGCGCTCGGTGCCGATGCCCACCGGGTAGCGCCACCTGGAGGCGGCCTCGGCCGGCACGACGGTGGCCAGCGGAGCCAGCAGCCCCAGCAGCAGGGCCGCCACCAGGCCCAGCACCAGAGCGGGCACCCCACCCCGCGCGACAGTCGTGCCGCGCCCCGCGCGGGGCCGGCCCCTGGTCATGCGCGCATCTTCGCACGCGCTGCGATGATGGGTGACGATGACTCACACCACGCCACGCACCAGCACTCGTACCGGCACTCCTACCGGCACTCCCGCCCGGTCCATCCGGACGCCCGCCCCCGAGGCCGACGCAATCCGCAGACGTGGTCTGCGGCGCATGCGTGCCGTGGCGACCGGGTTGCTGGTGCTGGCCGCCGTGGTCTACCTGCTCACCCTCGGCGAGGACGGCTTCTGGGGCTACGTCAACGCCGGCGCCGAGGCGTCGATGGTCGGTGCCATCGCCGACTGGTTCGCGGTGACCGCGCTCTTCCGTCATCCGTTGGGGCTGCCGGTGCCGCACACCGCGCTGATCCCGCGCCGCAAGGACGAGCTGGGGCGTGGGCTGCAGGAGTTCATGGGGGAGAACTTCCTGGTCGAGGACGTCGTGCGCGAACGTGTCGCGGAGGCCGGGATCTCGGCGCGGGTGGGGGAGTGGCTCGCGGACGAGGCGCACCTGCGTCGGGTCGTCGACGAGGGGGCGGTGCTGCTGGGCACCGCGATGGGAAAGGTGCGCGACGACCAGGTCGAGGACTTCGTCGCCCACGCCCTGGTCCCTCGGTTCCGCGAGGAGCCGATCTCGCCGGTCGCGGGCGCCCTGCTCAGCGAGGTGGTCGCCGACCGGGCCCACCACGGCCTGGTCGACCTCGCCGTGGTGGAGATGCACCGGTGGCTCGTGGAGAACCCCGGGACGTTCGCCGAGGTGCTGACGGCGCGGGCGCCCTGGTGGTCGCCGCCGAAGCTCAACGAAGCGGTCGTCGGCAAGCTCCACACCGAGGCGCTCAGGTGGCTGGAGGACATCCGCGACGACGGTGAGCACCACGCGCGGGCCGCCCTCGACTCGATGCTGGAGCAGCTGGCCGACGACCTGCTCCACGACGACTCCACCCAGGAGCGCACCGAGGCGCTGAAGAACCGGCTGCTCGACCACCCGCAGCTCACCCACACCGCGGTGTCGCTGTGGAGTGCCCTGCGCCGCGCGTTGGAGGCCTCCCTCGCTGACCCGCAGGGGGCGGTGCGGGAGCGCGCCCTGGTGGAGCTGCGCGCCTTCTCCGAGCAGCTGCGCTCCGACGCGGACCTGCGCAGACGTCTGGACGGTCTGGCGGCCGACGCCGCGGTCTTCCTGGTGGACCGCTACGGCGCCGAGGTGACGGGCGTCATCGGCCGCACGATCGAGCAGTGGGACGGCCGCGAGGCCTCGGAGAAGATCGAGCTGCACGTGGGACGCGACCTGCAGTTCATCCGGATCAACGGCACCGTGGTGGGTGGCCTGGTCGGGCTCGCGATCCACGCCGTGAGCCAGCTGCTCGGCCACTGAGTGGGCACTGAGTGGGCACTGGGTGGGCACTGGGTGGGCACTCGGTGGGCACTGGGCGGGCGGAGTCGTCGTTCCGGCGCTCCTCGGGGAGAATGGGCTCATGAGTGAGCCTGTGAGTGAGCCGACCGATGTCGGCATCCGCGATGAGTCGATCCGGCTCGGTCAGTTCCTGAAGTTGGCCAACCTGGTGGAGCACGGCGGTGAGGCGAAGGCCGTGCTGGCCGAGGGACAGGTCACCGTCAACGGCGAGGTCGACACCCGCCGGGGTCGGCAGCTGGTGGACGGCGACGTCGTGGCCCGCGGTCCGATCAGCGCCCGCGTGGTGCACGGCGAGGTCGTCGACAACCTCCCCTGGTGACGCTGAGGCCCCCACGACCGATCAGGTCGTGGGGGCCTCAGCTGTCAGGACGGCCGAACGGGTCAGCGGACCTCGAGCAGGTCGAC
>JAZQNT010000505.1:0-1507 GCA_045627505.1 Nocardioides sp. | reverse complement strand
GCTGAGAACCAGGTCGTCGTGCCCGGTCAGGGCGTGGGTGGCGACGACGGTGATGGTCTTGCCGGCCAGGTCAGGGGTGATGACCAGGGTGGCGGCGGTGGCGTCCTTGATCGCGGTGCCGTGGGCGCGCCACTGCCACGTGACTTCGGCGCCGTCCTGCGCCTCGCCGACGTGCGCGGTGAGGGTCTCGTTGACCTTCGGCGTGCCGGTGACGGTCGGCTTGGTGCCGGTCTGGGTGCCGTTGGCCACGGTCACGGCGTCGGAGGTGGCGGTCACCGTGGTGTAGCCGGGACGGGTGACCGTGACCGTGACGGTGACCTTCTTGCCGGCCAGTGCCGGGGTGAGGGTCAGCGTCGAGCCGGTGGCGCCGTGGATGGCGTTGCCGTCGGCCTTCCAGGCGTAGGCCACGGTGCCCTTCGGTGCGTGGTCGACGTCGGCGGTGAGGCTCGTGCCGACCTTTGCCGTGCCGCTGAGCTCGACGTCGAGCCCGGTGAACACCGCGTCGCCCACCGGGGTGCTGGCGTCCGAGGTCAGGGTCTGCGTCTCGTAGCCGGCCAGGGTGGCGGTGGTGGTGACGGTGACCGTGCTGCCGGCGTTGGTCGGACGCGGGGTGAAGGTCTGGTCGGTGGCTCCGTCGATGACGGTGCCGTTGACCTGCCACTGGTAGGTGACCTCGGCGCCGGTCATGGCGTGGTGGGTGGCGGTGAGGGTGCCGTCGACGATCGGGGTGCCGGTGATGGTGGGCTTGGTGCCGGTCTGGGTGAGGAGAGGGGCCAGCACAGCGAGCGAGTGGTCCCAGCCGGCGGCGATGGCGGTGGACTTCTGGCCATTCGGAAGGGTGGGGACGTTGGTCTGTCCCCAGGTGTTGCCACCCCAGGCCTTGAGGTCCCCGGTGTCGGTGAGGGCGAGGGAGTGGTCGGAGCCAGCTGCGATTGCGGTGTAGTGCTGGCCGGACGGGAGCACCGGGACGTTGGTCTGTCCGGCGTCGTTGTCGCCCCAGGCCTTGATCTCGCCGGTGTTGGTGAGGGCGAGGGAGTGGGCCATGCCGCCTGCGACGGCGGTGTAAGCGGAATCGTCGTCGACGTTGAGCTGACCATGGCGGTTGTCGCCCCAGCCGATGAGGGGGCCGAGGGCAGGTGACGTGTACGGGAGCGCGAGTGCGGCCCCTGGGGCGTGGTCGTCGCACGCTGACGCCGGTGCGCCCACCCCCCCGAGCGCGAGGATCCCGCTGAGCAGGGAGAGGACCAGGATGAAGGGGAGGGGCGGCCTTCGACGGCCCGCGGGTCGGATCTTTCGCACGTGGGAAGAATCGGCCCCGGAACTCGATTCATGAGTGCACCGTGTGCGTTTTCGCGGACAGATTGCTCAGGAAACAAACCCCTCGTCTCGCAGGAGGACGGGGTAAATCATCGCCATCATAATAAAATTCTTCGTCGAATCCTGGGAAGTTAATAGCGTCACTAACATCAACACTAATCATTGGAAAATCAGTCATCGCTAATGAATA
>JAZQNT010000504.1:0-4326 GCA_045627505.1 Nocardioides sp. | reverse complement strand
CACGGAAGGCGCCGCGGAAGTTGTCGACCACGACTGCAGCCACCACCACCTTGCCCCGACGCCGGTACCCGTCGAAGCCCCACTAGTGGGTCGCCACCACCCGCAGGTCGTGGCGCCCCCCCGGGCAGCGCCGGCGCCACCTGACCCCCTCCATCGCCCGCCACGCGGAGCCAGAGATCCGGCGGCCCTCGACGTTCGCGCCCTTGCCCTCCGCTCGCTTCTGCGCCCCGAACCGGATCCGCGGTCGCGGTGCCCCCTTGGGCATCTTCACCACCGTCCCGGCAGGCACATTGGCGGTCCGCGCCTGCGCACTCCTCGCGCCGGACGACCACGAGGTGGGCGCGGCCACCGCCCGCCACCGGTGGCTCCACCGGGGCCGCACCACGGTGCTCGCACGTCCCGCAGCGTCCGTCCGCAGGGTGCGGAAGTGCTTCCACCCGGTCCACTTTCCCCGGCGCAGCACACGACGCTGCAGGCTCACCTCGCCCGGCACGCCGACCGCTGAACCTGCGGTGGCCACGTCCGCCACCCAGCGCACCCGCACCGTGCCGCTGCGCTCGTCGACCACCCGGCGCGGTGCACTGATGGTGAGCCTCGCCGGCGCCCGCAGCAGTCCGACAGCCGCCTCGGTCCACGCGACGGGTTCACCACCGGGTGGTGCGACCCCGACTCGAACCCGGTTGTCGTCCGGGATCCGGGAGATCGCGACCGTGGTCGCCCAGCGACCGGCCGCGTCCGTGACGCCCGCCCCCACCGGCACCCACCCGCCACCGCTGCGTCGCTGCAGGTGCACCTGCTCCGCAGGCGCGGCCACCCCGCTGCGGGAGACGGCGACCGCGATCCCGACCTGTTCCCCCGCTCGCCCCTGACCGACCAGGAGCGAGACCTGCGCCGGCGTCGCCTGCTCCACGTCAGCGGACACCACTCCTACGAGCGCCCGGGCGGACGCGGCCCCGGGGACGGGGAACGACACCATGGCGACGCAGACCAGCGCCACCAGCAGGCCGCGCGCGGAAGAGGTGCTGGTCGGGGCGAGCCGGGACGGACCCCAGCCTGTGAGTGGGAGCACGTCGAGATCCTGCCCAGCACTGCGCCCCTCCAACCGCCCTGCGTTCCAGCCACCCTCCATGCTGACGTCTTCCGGGCGACCTCTTCCGGGCGACCTCTTCCGGGCGACGGCGCCGCCCCCGCGCTGGTCAGCGCCCGGAGATGGCGCCGGTCACAGGCGCTCGCGGAGTGGGATTCCAGAACACGGGGCGAAATGATCGGATTGTTCAACTAACATCACATGAAATGGCCTTCCCACCCCGCAGGAGACCCCGATGACCCCGAGCAGCGACAAGTTGATCGCCGACCTGTTCGGAAACGGTGAGGCGCGGCCGGTCGCGGCGAGCACCGCCGAGCGGGTGGCCGACATGCTCCGCGGCTACCTGACCGAGGGCCGGATCGCCCCCGGCACCCGGATGTCGGAGGAGGCGTTCGCGAAGGCTCTCTCCGTCTCGCGCAACACCCTGCGCGAGTCGTTCCGCCTGCTGGGTCACGAGGGACTGCTCGTGCACGAGCTGAACCGCGGGGTCTTCGTCCGCGAGTTCACCCACGCCGACGTGGACGAGATCTACGACCTGCGCGAGCTCGTGGAGCTGGCCGCCGTGCGCGACGTCGCGCACCACACCCCGGAAGGGCTGGCCGCGCTGCGGCAGTGCCTGCTGGAGGGTGCCCAGGCGGCCGCCCGCGAGGACTGGCAGGCGGTCGGCACCCTGAACCTCGAGTTCCACCGGTTGCTGTGCGCCCTGTCCGGCAGCGAGCGGATCAACAAGTTGATGCGCGGCGTCCTCGCGGAATCGCGCCTGGCGTTCCGGGTGATGACAGATGTCGAGGCCATGGACTCGCCCTACCTCACCCAGAACGAGGCGATCTGCGACTACCTGGACGCCGGGCGCACGGAGGAGGCGGCCGAACTCCTGGCCGCGTACCTGCAGTTCGCCCGCAACCAGTTGCTCAGCGCGCTGGACGAAGCCGCTCAGTGACCTGGACGTGAACCGGCACCGGTGTTCACCCACGACGCAGGGCCCCGCTCCCAGGAGTGGGGCCCTGCTCCGTCTGGGCAGAGGCTCGCTCAGCGCATCACGATGGTCGAGTAGCGCTTGGGTCCACCCACCTTGCGCACGGTCAGCTTGAACGTGTCCTTGCCCGCCGTGTTGCGGCGGTACGTGGTGAACTCAACCTCCCCCTCACGGTTCACCGTGTAGGTGCGGTCGTGCACCACCTTGCCGTCGTGGCGGAGCACCAGACGCCACCTGGACCGCGGCGCGGCGTCGTCGAGGTCGACGTCGATGTGGAACTTCTTGTGCTTCTCCACGCTGAAGTCCACCTCGGTGCCCGCGAAGCGGAACTCCTTGCTCTTCTCCGGACCATCAGCGTGCGCTGGACCAGCAGCCACGAGGCTGAACGACGTGGCCGCCAACGCGCAGGTGGCAAGGGCGGCAACAGTTGTGCGGGTCAGGCTCATTCACTTCTCCTCTGTCCGGGCGACCCGAGACCCCGGGCCTGTGCTGATCCTGTCCACCGTGGGTGAGCCGGCCGTGAGCGGTGGATGAGGAAGTTCTCACCTGCCCACCCGGCGGTGCGGCGTGACCTCCCACTCACCGCTCGGTTCCGCCCGCAGCGCCCTTCCGCGCTTCGTACCCTTGCCGGACACCGACATCGAGGAGCATCACGTGAAGAAGTCCCTGGCCACCGTGGCCGTCGTGGCGGTCTCCGCCCTCGCACTCTCCGGGTGCGTCAAGGAGACCAGCGAGTTCACCGTCACCAAGAAGCAGCGCGTCACCGGAGAGCTGTCGCAACTCATCGACAGCGACATGATCGACCTCGTCAAGATGATGGACGAGGAGACCCCCGGGGCCTCCAAGATGACGCGCAAGCAGTACCTCAAGACCATGATCGAGTCGGAGAGCAGCCTCAAGACCAAGGCGCTCCCCCAGGGCGTGAACTACCGCCTCGTGAGTGGCAAGGACTGGTCGGGCGTCAAGATCTCCTTCAAGAACGTGACGCTCCAGGACGCCAACAAGACCGGCCGCCTGCTCGCCGACGACGACTCCAAGAAGCCGCTGTTCAAGATCAGCCTCGACAAGAAGAAGCGGGTCGTCTTCACCTACAACGTCACCGGGCTGGGCGACGAGATGCCGAGCGACGATGACCTGAACATGGGCTCCTTCGAGCCCCGCTACAAGGTGACCGCCAACTTCCCGGGCAAGGTCATCTCCACGAACGGCAAGCTGAAGAAGCGCACCGTGACGTGGAAGGGCTCCTACCCGCAGAAGAGCATCAAGCTGAAGGCCGTCTCCAAGCGCAAGTGACACCCTGACGCCACACGCTCTGGCTGCAGTGCCAACGGGCCGTCCACGCGAGTGGACGGCCCGTTGCCGTTCGCGTCACCATCGGAAGAGTTCGCCCCCCATCACCAAGGAGCACCATGAAGATCACCGTTCTGGGAGCCACCGGAGGCGTCGGACGCCACGTGGTGTCCGACGCCCTCGCCGACGGACATGAGGTGACCGTCCTTGCCCGCTCCCCCGCGAAGGTGATCCCCAGCACCGGCCCCAACGTCATCCAGGGCGACGCCCTCGAGCTCCAGGACGTGCTGCAGGCAGTCCGTGGAGCCGACGTGGTCATCTCCGCCCTCGGCAGCACCAAGGGTCCGGACAGCGACACCTCGTTGCGTCGCATGGCATCCACCCTCGCCAGGGCCCTGCACGATGCCTCTCACGGACCGGACCTCCCGCGCGTCGTCTGGTGCGCCTCGGAGGGCATCTACGGCGAGATCCCCGGCCTGCCCGGCAAGCTCGCCATGAAGCTCCTCGCCAAGCCGCTGGCTGACCACCGGGCAGCAATCCAGACGCTCGAGGACGCGGGTGTCCCGGTCACGGTGGCCCGTCCCAGGGCGCTCAACGACAAGCCGCTGGACCCTGACTGGACCGAGGCGTTCGACGGACCGGCCGAGGGTGGGTACTCCATTCCCCGCGCGAGCGTCGCCCGGTTCCTCCTGAAGGCCGCGGTGGACGACTCCTACACGGGCAAGTCCGTGGCGCTGGCGGTTCGCAAGCGCTGACCTGTCCGTTTGTCGACAAGTACCCGGTGCGGGCCACACCCCGCCTGCGCCGGGTCACGGTCGCGTGGGCCTGGGCCTGAAATGACCGGAGGCCCGCACCCGAGAACCAAAGTTCTCAAGGGTACGGGCCTCAACGGCTCCACAATTTGTCCGGCGGCGTCCTACTCTCCCACGACCTCTCGATCGCAGTACCATCGGCGCTGAAAGGCTTAACTTCC
>JAZQNT010000503.1:0-2839 GCA_045627505.1 Nocardioides sp. | reverse complement strand
TTGCGGTCGAGGATGCCCGGCATGGGCTTCCCCGCTGGCTGAACCACGTGGACCAACTCACCCCAGTGGATGAGCGTCGAGCGGACGGAGTCCCCGCGACCCGCGGCGTCGTACGCAGCAGACGCCAGCGCCCACGAGAGGGCCGCACTCGGGGCCTACAGTGACTCCATCGACCCGGACACGTCCTTGAGCACCGCCACGTTGACGGGCGGGGCGGGCGTGACCACCTTGCGGGTGCGCCGGGAGAACCTCGGAGCCGAGGTCGCGCCCCGGGCTTTCCACGCGGCGTACGCTGCGGCGTCGATGCTGGCCGAGGGCGTCTCCCGGAGGGGGCGTGTGGTGACCACCGTGGGCGCGCTCAGGTCACGCAGGAAGCGGCGTGCGTCCTCGCGCACCTTCTGCTCGGGGGGCGTGGGCTTGCGCCACTCCCCCGGGCCCGAGTAGTCACCCGCGTCCACCGGGGTGCTGTCCTGCTCGGCCTTGTCCGCGTCCCCGATGTCCGCCTGCTGGCCCTCCTCAGCGGCCTCGGCAGCGGCCTGCATCTCGTCCTGCACCACCTCGGGCAGGGCGTCCCCCGTGTCGCCGCCGTCACCTTCCTCGCCCTCATCCTCGTCCGCCCCGTGCGGGTCCGGGGGCGACGGCCTCTCCTCCGGGGGCACGCCGGGGTACAGCGCGTCGAGGATGCTCTGTGCTAGGTCTAGCATTGTCGGGCCCTCGTGGTCCTCCGACGCCACCGCGGTTCCGAGGAGCGCCTTGATCGCAGCCCACGACACCTTCTCGCCGTATGCCTCCTCGTGCGCGGAGGCGTGCGCGCTGAGGGCCATGACGAGCACGCTGTCCATCCGCGACACCCACGAGGGGGTCCCGGACGTGGACGGACGACCGGCGTTGGACACGGTGTCGAACGCGTGGTGACGACCCGCCGTCAGAACCCACAGGTTGACGCAGTCCATGACGGACATCGCGTCGTGCGTCAGTGAGGTCGGCGGGCAGTGCCGGGCCGCGGAAGCGAGCAGCGTCCAGCCGAGACCGAACGCTCCGTTCTCCCGGGCCTCCGTCCGGAAGTACGCTTCAATCCGGGGCTCGTCCAGCACGGTCGCCAACGCCAGCACCTGCTCGGGGTACTGCCCCGCGTGGCCGCGCCACTGGGTGTACCGGGCGTGCGCCGCCTCGTGCAGGAGCGTCCCGGTGAGGATACCCTCCTGCCGCAGGCGGAAGGGGGTCACGAGGTCGAGCACCTTGAGCGGGTTGCGGATGGTGACGTCGGGGTTGACGACGACCTCCCGGGTGGCGAGGTTCGTCCCAGCGATGGGGGCCTTGTCGCAGGTGAACTCCAGCGAGGCCGTGCCCCACCCAGTCCACCGGGCGAGGTGTGATTCCAATGTCGTGGTGGCTCTGTCGCTGATCTGGTACTCGTCGAGCATGGGCTACGTCTCTCTTCTCTCGTGCTACTCTGGCCCCGCCTCGCTCCGGCGCGGGGTGTCCTCTGGGGTTGGTCCGGGGGAGGGGTTCTCGCCACGGCCCCTCCCCCGCAATCTGATCAGGGCCACATGGCGATGATCTTGTTGCCATCCCCCACCGCGTGCACGCCCCGGTGCTCCGGGAGCCTCGTGCAGTAGACCTCGTGCAGTTCCCCGGGGTCCGATTCAAGGACCCCCTGCTGGTCGCACACGGTGGTGAACGCTGCCGTGAAGTCATCCGGCAGCGCGTCGTACCCGCCCGGATGTTTCTGGAAACTTTCGTCCCCGATGATCCACGGCTTCACGAGATGACCAGCCGTCCGTCCGGCTGAACCTCACCCGAGGTGAGCAGGTTGGCGACGATGGTGGTGACCTCCAGCCGGGAGGAAGAGGGGCAGTGCTCCCCCACCATCGCGGCCACGGCCTGCGCCGGGTTGAGCGGCATCCAGTAGTTCGCGGCCAGCAGTTCCCGGACCTGCGGCCTCCACAACTCCGCAGTTTCCAGCGCCTCCCACGCAGCCACCAGCGTCTCCTCGATCCCGAGGTCGCGGAGGAAGTTCGCGTCGGTCTTGAGCACCACCGTGGTGCCCGCCGTGCGGGACGCCAGCGGCTCCGGCATCGACGCCCCCCGGACGTCCGGGTTCGAGGACAGCAGGACGCGGAAGTCCGGGTGGATCTTGAGCGCGGTCCCGTCCACGTTGCCCTCAGGCAGGTACGGTCGCCCGTCGCACAGGGCGTAGAGGGCGGGCTGGGTCTCGTCGTTGAGGAGCATGGCCTCGTCCACGTACAGCAGGTCCCCGTTCTTTGCCGCGTGCGGGAAGGGCCCGAGCGCGAACGGGCTACCACCCTCGCCCCGGCCCTCGCCGACGAACCGCAGGAACAGGGACTCCTTGGTGTGGTCCGGGGTGCAGACCACGGTCGTCATGTCCTGCCCGCGGAAGGTAGCCACGGCCTCGGCCAGCGCGGTCTTGCCCACGCCCGGCTCGCCCAGCAGGTTGACCGCACCCACCGAGGTACGCGGGGCGTCGAGCCATGCGGCGAGCATCTCCACGTCGGAGTCGTACGGGGGGAGACCGGCGCGGGAAAGGTAGACCTCCCCCGGGCCCTCGCCTCCGGGGAAGCGGGGGAAAGAGCCGCGGGCTACGCCGCTCGCTACGCCCGTCTCCCACTGCCCGACGCCACCGTGGGCAGCGATGATGCTGTCCGGGTCCGGAGCGTCCTTCTTCTTCTTCGCCACTGGGGTTCCTCTCTCTCGTGTGAGCCATGCGACTCGCGCGAGAGCGCCGCGTGCTAGGTCTGTAGCACGCGGCGCTCCACACGTTACGCAGGGGTCAGGCGACCTTCGGGGCAGCCTTGGGTGCAGCCTTGGGTGCAGCCTT
>JAZQNT010000502.1:0-8777 GCA_045627505.1 Nocardioides sp. | reverse complement strand
AACCGCTACCAGCGCCGGATCGAGCGGCTGGAGGACCCGGCCGGGTTCACCGCGCGCTCCGGTCCGGGGGTGAAGGTCACCCTCACCGACGCCCCCTCGGACCTGATCGACTCCACCTCGCGCGACATCAACGAGCTGGTGGTGCACCAGCAGGACATCCAGGCCGTGGTCAACGCCATGTGGCGTGGTGGCGCCGAGGCGGTCACCATCCAAGGGCAGCGAGTCATCTCCACGACCGGGATCAAGTGCTCGGGCAACACCGTGCAGCTGCAGGGTGTCCCGTACGCGCCGCCGTACGAGATCGTCGCCATCGGGGGCCAGGTCGACCTCCTCGCCTCGCTGCAGGACGACTCCTACCTCGACATCTACCGCGCCGCTGCTGCTGACCCCGAGGTCCGGGTGGGGTGGAGCATCGAGCTGGAGGCCTCCGCCACGGCGCCCGCGTACGACGGCGTGGTGAACCTCAACTACGCGGTGCCGCTCGACTCCTGAGCTTCCGCCTCCGCGCGCCGAGCCCGCCCCAGGGACGACCGCCCAGCCCGGCCACACCTTCAGTCCTGCCCGGGACGCACGTCGGCCCCGTGACCGTGGGACGGTCGACGGGGCCGACGAGGCTGGGCCTGCGCGGGATCAGCCCGCACCGCCACTGTCAGGGGGTGTCTCGCCATCGGGCAGTCCCGGCTGCTCGCCCTCAGGTGAATCGGTCTCGGACGGCGCCGGCGGCTCGAAGGTCGAGACCACCAGCGTCACCACCGTGCCCTGTGCGAGCGGCTGCGAGGTTGGAGACTGCTGGACGACCGTGCCCTTGGGAGCCTCGGTGGCTCCCGACTCCACCACAGAGACGGAGAAGCCGGCCTCCTCGATGAGCTTGCGCGCCTCAGCCTCGTTCTTCCCCACGACGTCGGGGACGGTGGCCGGACCCTGAGAGACGAAGATCGTCACCACGGTGCCCTCCGAGACCTCCTGGAAGGCGGCCGGTTCGGTGCGTACGACCTCGTCCTTGGTGCGGTCGGACTTCTCGGTCTTGACCTTCACCTTGAGGTTGCGGGCCTTGAGCACCTCGGTGGCCGCGTCCTTCGTCTGCCCGGCCAGGTTGGGCACCTCGACCTGCGGTGGACCGGTGGAGATGACGAAGGTGACGGTGCTGCCGCGGGCCACGTACGTGCCGGTCGGGTCCTGACGCATCACGCTGTCGGCCTCGAACTCGTCGGACGCCTCGTAGTCGATCGGGCCGACCCGCAGGTCGGCCTTGCCGATCTCGGCCCGCGCCTCGGCCTCGGTGAGTCCGAGCAGGTCGGGCACCCGCACCTCGTCGGAGGCGGAGTCGAACATCCGGGGCAGCACGAACAGGGCCAGTACCACCACGGCGGTGACCAGCAGCCCGATCAGGATCGCCAGTCCGTTGCGGGCCTTGCGGTCGTGGGCCTCGTCGGGGTTGGCGTCGGGCACGGCGCGGGTCACCCCGGTCGCGGCCACCGGCGTGGACGTGCTGGGGCGCGACGCCGGGGGCGTCCCCTGGACCGGCTGGCCGGCCAGGAGGCGCTCGATGTCCTGACGCATGGCCGCCGCCGACTGGTAGCGGTCGTCGACCCGCTTGGCCAGCGCCTTGAGCACGATGGTGTCCACCTCGGGCGGCAGCTCGGGGTCCACCTCGGTGGGCGGGACCACGGGTTCACGCACGTGCTGGTAGGCCACGGAGACCGGCGAGTCGCCCACGAACGGCGGGCGGCCGGTGAGGAGCTCGTAGAGCACGCAGCCGGTGGAGTAGACGTCGGAACGCGAGTCCACGGTCTCGCCGCGCGCCTGCTCGGGGGAGAGGTACTGGGCGGTGCCCACCACCGCCGCCGTCTGGGTCATCGTCGACGAGGCGTCGGAGACGGCCCGGGCGATGCCGAAGTCCATCACCTTGACGTCGCCGGTGGGCGTCAACATGACGTTGCCCGGCTTGATGTCACGGTGGATGATGCCGGCGCGGTGGCTGTAGTCGAGCGCGGTCAGGATGCCGGAGGTGATCTCCAGGGCCCGCTCGGGCAGGATCTTGCGGCCCTCGCGCAGCACGTCGCGCAGGGTGCGTCCGGCGACATACTCCATCACGATGTACGGCTGGGCGACGCCACCCTCGGAGTTCTCCACCCACTCCTCGCCGGTGTCGTAGACCGACACGATCGCGGGGTGGTTCAGCGACGCCGACGACTGCGCCTCACGCCGGAACCGGGCCTGGAAGGTGGCGTCGCTGGCCAGGTCAGTGCGGAGTCGCTTCACCGCGACCGTGCGTCCCAGCCGGGTGTCCACGCCCTTGCGGACCTCGGCCATGCCACCACGTCCGAGCAGCTCGGCGAGCTGGTAACGTCCGCCGACGGTGGTCGGTTCGGGGGTGCTCATCACTGGCCTCTCAACGGTGCCGAGTCGGGGACCTCGGGTTCGGTCGGCGTCTCGGTGGGCGCGGGCTCCTCGGTCGGAGTCGGCGTCGGGGTGGGGGTCGGCGTCGGTTGCTGCGTCCGGGTGGGCGTCGGGGTCGGCGTGGGCTGCTGCGTCCGCGTGGGCTCCGGGGAGGGTTCCGGGCTGGCCGGGGCCGGACCCCAGTAGGCCACCGTGATCCGGTCGCCCTTCTCCAGAGTGCCGGACGGGTCCACGGAGACCACCTGGTTCTCCGTCTCACCGCCCGGGTTGGTGCGCTTGTCGCGGACCGGGCGCAGGCCTTCGTCACGCAGCTCGGCGACCACGTCGGCGAGGTCACGTCCGACGTAGTCCGCGGGATCGACCACGACGGTCTCCGCGCTCTCGCTGGGTTCGCTGGTGGGGGAGGCGGAGCGGGTGGGCTCGTCCGTCGGTCCGTCGTCGTCCTTGCTGCCGCCGTTGAGCAGGGCCCAGGCCACGCCGCCGAGCACCAGGACCAGCACCAGCAGTGCACCCAGCACGAGCGGCCAGGGCGACTTCTTCTTCGGCTCCTCGTCCCGAGGGGGCACCGGCAGGGCACCGGTGTCGGGTGCGGTGGGGCCCGGCTGGCCGGGCATCACCTGGGTGGCGCCAGCGGGCGCAGCCAGCACCGTGGTGGCTGCGTCGTCGGCCGGGCGGGGCGGGAGCCCGATCGCGGCGGTGGCCGGGTCGCGCAGCGCGGCGGCGAAGGCGCTGCCGTCGGGGAAGCGGTCCGCGGGATCCTTCTCCAGCGCCCGCATCACCACGGCGGCCAGGTCGGGCGGCACGCTGGCGGGCAGCGGCGGGACCGGGTTGCGCAGGTGCGCCAGCGCGGTGGCGACCGGCGACTCTGCCTCGAACGGACGACGTCCGGCGAGGCACTCGTAGGCCACCACGCCGAGCGAGTAGACGTCGGAGGCAGCCGTGGCCACGCGTCCTTCCGCCTGCTCGGGAGAGAGGTACTGCGGGGTGCCCATCACCTGGCCGGTCTCGGTGAGCGCGACGGCCTCGGCGGCCCGCGCGATGCCGAAGTCGGTCACCTTCACCTGACGCTGCGGCGTCACCAGCAGGTTGCCGGGCTTCACGTCGCGGTGCACGATTCCGGCGCGGTGCGCGGCGCCCAACGCGTCGCCGACCTGCGCGAGCAGACCGCGGACGGCGTCGGGGTTCATCGGCGACCCGGGGCGGATCAGGTTGTTCAGCGGCTGGCCCTCGACCAGCTCCATCACCAGGTACGGGCGCCGCACGCCCTGGACGGCGGCGGACTCGCCCACGTCGAAGACGGCGCAGATGCCGGGGTGGCTCAGCGCGGCGGCGTGTCGTGCCTCGGCCTCGAAGCGGGAACGGAACACCGCGTTGTCGGCGAACTCCGTCTTCAGCAGCTTGACTGCCACCTCGCGTCCCAGGGAGGTGTCGCGGGCGCGCCACACCTCACCCATCCCGCCGGTGGCGATCTTGCTGACCAGGAGGTACCGGTGGCTGTCGTCGACGTAGGTGTCGAGGGGGTTCATCGGTTGATCACCGCTTCCATCACTGCCTTCGCGATCGGGCCGGCCAGCTTTCCGCCGGCGACCTCGCCGCGGGGGACGTCGGCCTTCTGGATCATCACTGCCACGGCGACCTCGGGGTCGTCGGCCGGCGCGAACGAGGTGAACCAGGCGTAGGGGGCCACGTCGGTGATGCCGGACTGGGCGGTGCCGGTCTTGCCCGCCACCTTCACCCCGGGAATCCGCGCCGGGGAGGCGGTGCCCTCGTCGACCGTGTGGACGAGCAGGTCAGTGACCTCGCGGGCGGTGCGCGCCGAGATCGCGCGCCCGTACTCCTCGGGGTCGGTGCGGTCGAGCACCTGCAGCGACGGCGAGGTCACCTCGTCGACGAGGTAGGGCTTCATCACCGTGCCGCCGTTGGCGATGCCGGCGGCCACCATCGCCATCTGCAGCGGGGTGGCGGCCACCTCGAACTGACCGATGCCGGACTGGCCGGTCTGGGCCGCGTCCATGTCGCCGGGGAAGATCGAGCTGGCCATCGGCAGCTCGTCGAGGTACTGCTCGTTGAAGCCGAACTTCTCGGCCATCTCCTCCATCTTGTCGGCGCCCACCTCGACGGCGAGCTGCGCGAACGTGGTGTTGCAGGAGTTGCCCATCGCCTTCTTGAACGACACCCGTTCGGTGCCGCAGTCGCGACCCTCGTTGCCGAGACGACCGGTGGGGCCGCTGGTCAGCGGGAGCTGGTAGGAGTCGCCGCCGGGGACCCGGGAGTCGGCGTCGTAGCCGGCGTACTCGATCGCCGCCGCGGCGGTGACCATCTTGAACACCGAGCCGGGGGGCAGGCGCATCGAGGTGCCTCGGTTCAGCAGCGGCTGCGACTTGTCCTTGTCCAGCCGCTCCTGGGAGGCGATCACCTCGCCGAACCGGTGGCTGGCCAGCTTGTTCACGTTGAAGGAGGGCAGCGAGACCATCGCCAGCACCTTGCCGGTGGCCGGCTCGATCGCCACCACCGCACCCTCGACGTCGCCGGGCAGGGAGGAGAGCCCGTCGTAGGCCGCCTTCTGTGCCGCGTGGTCCAGGGTCAGCTCGACGTTGCCGCCCTTGGGGGAGCGGTTGGCCAGCATGTCGACCACGCGGTTGACGAAGAGGCGCGAGTCGTCGCCGGAGAGCAGGTCGCCCTGGGACTGCTCCAGCTGCGTCGAGCCGTAGTAGTTGAAGCGCCCGGTGACGTGGGCGTAGAGCCGTGGCATCGGGTACTCGCGCTGGAACTTGTACTGGTCGTCGGTGGCCACCGACTTCGCGATCGGCTGGCGCCCCACCAGGATGGCGCCGCGCTCGCGGGAGAACTGCTCGGCGATGACCCGCTTGTTGTACGGGGAGGCCGAGAGCTCGTCGGCCTTGAACACCTGCAGGTAGGTCACGTTCGCCATCAGGGCCAGGAACAGGACCAGGCAGAAGACGGAGATCGTCCGGATCGGTTTGTTCATCGCAGTCGCACCACCTGTGTGGTCTCGGCGTCTCCGGTCGCGTCGACGGGGGTGAGGTCCGGCGGGGGCTTGCGCGCCTGGTCGGAGACGCGGGCCACCAACGCCACGATCACCCAGTTGGCGATCAGCGAGGAGCCGCCGTAGGAGAGGAAGGGGGTGGTCAGGCCGGTCAGCGGGATCAGCCCGGTGACGCCGCCGATGACCACGAACGTCTGGATCGCCACCACCGAGCCGAGGCCGGTGGCGAGCAGCTTGCCGAAGCCGTCGCGGCAGATCAGCGCGGCGCGCAGGGCCCGCTCGACGATCAGGCCGTAGCAGAGCAGGACGGCCATGACGGCGGTCAGGCCGAGCTCCTCACCGATCGCGGCGACGATGAAGTCGGACTCCACGACCGGGATCTGCCAGGGCCGTCCCTCGCCGAACCCGCGGCCCATCAGGCCACCCCAGGCCATGCCGAACATGCCCTCGACCAGCTGGTACGAGCCGGGCTTGTCGTCCAGGTGACCCATCGGGTCGCGCCAGGTGTCGAAGCGGATCTGGACGTGGCTGAACAGGAAGTAGGCCGCGGTGGCGCCGAGAGCCAGCAGGCCACCGCCCACCACCAGCCAGCCGGAACGCTCGGTGGCGACGTAGAGCATCACCAGGAACAGTCCGAAGAACATCAGCGCCGAACCGAGGTCGCGCTGCGAGGCGAGCACACCCAGGCAGACCAGCCACATCACCAGGATCGGACCGAGGTCACGCCCGCGGGGCAGGTCGACGAACAGCACCCGACGTCCGGCCAGGGCCAGCGCGTCGCGGTGCTGCACGAGGTAGCCGGCGAAGGTGACGACCAGCAGCACCTTGGCGACCTCACCGGGCTGGAAGGTCATCCCGGCGACCTTGATCCAGATCTTCGCGCCGCCGGAGGAGAACCCGAGACCGGGGACCATCGGCAGGAACAGCAGCACCAGGGCGGCGAACGCGGCGGTGTAGGTGAAGCGTTGCAGGATCCGGTGGTCGCGCACCGCCACCATGGTGACCACGAAGAGGCCCACGCCCAGCGTCATCCAGATCAGCTGCTGGCGGGCGAGCCCGCCCTCCTCGAGGCCCCGGGCCAGGTCGATGCGGTAGATCACCGCGAGGCCCAGCCCGTTGAGCGCGGCCACCAGGGGGAGCAGCACCGGGTCGGCGTAGGGAGCCGTGAGGCGCACCGTGAGGTGCGCGACCAGGATCAGTGCGGCCAGCCAGCCGCCGTAGCCGACGATGTCGACGGGCACCTCGCCCTTGACGCCCAGACCGACGGCGGCGTACGCGCCGATGCCGACCGCGAGGGCGAGCAGGAGGAGGAACAGCTCAGCGCCGCGCCGGCTGCGGTGCACGAAGCCCATCAGCACGCCCGGGGAGGTGGGGTCGGTGGTCCTGCGTCCGGACACGTCAGCCCCCGACCCGCTTGGTGGCGAGGTTGTCGACGGTCTCCCGGGCGTTGGCCAGGTTGTTGGCGGTGATGCCTTCGCGCACCAGTTCCGCGTCGTAGTCACTCAGCTGGGAGAGCTCGACGTTGCTGGTCTCGTAGGGGTGCGAGAGGTCGATGCCGGGCAGCGAGGCGTCGATGCCCCGGTAGATCGTGACCGCGCCGTCGTGCTCGCCGACGTAGTACTGCTTCTGGCTCCAGGTCCAGGCCGCCACGAGGGCGACCCAGGTGATGCCGGCCAGGGTGATCAGCACGAAGATCTGCTTCAGCCAGGTGAAGCGGCGGGGAGGCTGCGGGGCGTAGCGCACCGTCTCCTCGTCGAGGTGGCCGTCGGTGACCGTCCGGCCGTCCTCGCCGGTCGTCGCCTCGGTGGCGGCCACCGCCTGGATGCGTCCGGACGTCTCGTCGGTCCCGGCGCCGACGGTGCGGGGCAGGTCGGCGGCCGCGCCGACCAGCAGCGGGGCCAACCCGTCGGGGAGGTCGGTGTCCGGGGCCACCACGTCGGCGACCACGCAGGTGACGTTGTCGGTGGAGCCGGCCTCGAGGCTGGCGCGCACCAGTTCGACGGCGGCGAAGTCGGGAGTCCCCGCGGCCAGCAGGACGGCCAGGGTGGGGTCGTCCAGGACGCCGCAGGCGCCGTCGGAGCAGAGCAGCAGCCGATCGCCGGCGGCCACCTCGAGGGAGAACAGGTCGGGTTCGGGGTCGCGGACGCCGTCGACGGCCTTGAGGATCAGGTTGCGGTGCGGGTGCACGCGCGCCTCGTCCGGGGTGATCCTGCCCTCGTCGACGAGGGACTGCACGAACGTGTGGTCGTGGGTGAGCTGGCTCAGCTCGCCGCCGCGCAACAGGTAGGCCCGGGAGTCGCCGACGTGCCCGATGGTCACGCTGCGGCCGTCGAAGAGTGCGACGGTGGCGGTGGTGGAGGTGCCGCTGAGGCTCTCGTCGGCCTCCGTCAGCTCCCCGATCCGGTCGTGGGCGCGCTGCAGGGCGCCGGCGACCCGGGCCACCGAGTCGCCGCTGGCGGGCTCGTCGAGCCGCCGCAGCGCCTGCACGGCGGTGGCGGAGGCGATGTCGCCGCGGGCCGCGCCGCCCACGCCGTCGCAGACGACGAGCAGGTGCGGGCCGGCGTAGCCGGAGTCCTGGTTGTCCTTGCGGACCCGGCCGACGTCGGAGAGCGCCGACCAGTTCAGGCGCAGGCGTCCGGGGCTCTCGGGGTCGGTGCTCCCGGCCGGGGCGGCGAGGTCGGAGGGAGCGTGCACCCGCCGGGCGACCGTGGGCTCGGGCGCCTCGCGGTTCGTCCGGTGATCGGTGCCGCCGTGGACCGGGGATTCGGGGGTGGTCGGAGCCGGGGCCGCGACGTCCGCGGCGGTGCTGGGCGCGGTGCTGGCCGCCAGGGGGACGTCGGCCAGGGGAACGTCGGCCAGGGGAACGTCTGCCAGGGGAACGTCGGCCGGGGGAAGGTCCGTCGCGGGAGCGTCAGCCAGTGGGGCGTCGAGGCGGGGGGTCTCGGGCTGGGTCACGCCGTCACTTCCTCAGCTCGAGCAGGGTCTTGCCCACCCGGACCTGCATCCCGGCGGTCACGGCGACCGGCTCGGTGAGGCGGGTCGGGCCGAGGTAGGAGCCGTTGGTGGATCCGAGGTCCTCGACGTATCAGGTGTCGTCGGCCAGGGAGAAGCGTGCGTGCCGGGTGGAGACGTAGTCGTCGTCCAGGCGGATCGCGGCGTCCGTGCCCCGGCCGATCAGCACCGGCTCGGTGCCGAGCTCGGCGCGGGCGCCGGTGTTCTGGCCCTCGACCACGATGACGTGGGAGGGGGCGCCGCGCCGCCGCGCCGGCCGTGGCTGCTTGGGCCGCCGGCGCAGGCCGCGTCCGGGAGCGGCGGCCTGCTGGGTCCGCGGGAGGCGGGCGCCGAACATGTCCGACCGGACCACCGAGAC
>JAZQNT010000501.1:0-3080 GCA_045627505.1 Nocardioides sp. | reverse complement strand
CCGATCCGGCTGTCCCGCTCCCGCACCGATCGGGCGCGCGCGACCGCGCGCATGCCGCGATCCTGCTCGCGGGCGCTCACGAGGCCATCTCCTCGGGCCCGGTCACCAGGTCGTGCAGCCGGACCCAGGTCTCGGCGGCGGGGGTGGAGTCCTCCATGTCCTGGCGGAGGAAGTCGTTGATCCGCGGCATCAGGTTCAGGGCGTCGTCGGCGTCCGGGTCGGCGCCGCGCACGTAGGCGCCGATCTCGACGAGCTCGCGCACGTCGCGGTGCGCAGCCAGCAGTCGGCGCAGGCGGGTGGCGTCGGCGCGCTGCTCCCGGGTGGTCACCGCGGAGTTCACGCGCGAGATCGACTCGAGCACGTCGATGGAGGGGAAGTGTCCCGACGTGGCGAGGCGGCGCGAGAGCACCACGTGCCCGTCCAGGATGGAGCGGGCGGTGTCACCGATGGGGTCCTGCATGTCGTCGCCCTCGACGAGAACGGTGTAGATGCCGGTGATGCTGCCCGTCGGGGTGGTGCCGGCACGCTCCAGCAGGCGGGGGAGGAGGGCGAAGACGCTCGGCGGGTAGCCGCGGGTGGCGGGCGGCTCACCGGCCGAGAGGCCGATCTCGCGCTGGGCCATCGCCACGCGCGTCAGGGAGTCCATCATCAGCACCACGTCGCGGCCCTCGTCGCGGAACGACTCCGCGATCCGGGTGGCCACGAACGCGGCGCGCAGGCGCTCGACCGGCGGCGCGTCGGAGGTGGCGACCACGACCACGGAGCGAGCCAGGCCCTCGGGACCGAGGTCGTTCTCGATGAACTCACGGACCTCGCGGCCACGCTCGCCCACCAGCGCCAGGACGCAGACCTCGGCGTCGGTGCCGCGGGCGATCATCGACAGCAGGCTGGACTTGCCCACGCCGGAACCGGCCATCACGCCGACGCGCTGGCCGCGGCCACAGGGCACGAGGGAGTCCATGGCGCGGATGCCGAGCCCGAGCTGGTGCACGATTCGGGGGCGGTCCAGGGCGTCCGGGGTCGGGTGGTCGACGCTGACCAGCGGAAGGTGGTCGATCGAGGGGCCGCCGTCCATCGGGCGACCGAGGCCGTCGAGGACCCGCCCACGCAGGTCGGCGCCGACCCGGACCTGCAGCGGGCCGCCGGTGTGGCGCACCAGCATCCCGACCCGGAGACCGGTGGTCGGGGCCAGGGGCAGGCAGACCAGGCCCTCGGGGGTCGTGGCGGCGACCTCGGCGAGGACGGGGGCACCGGCCTCGATCTCGAGCAGGTCACCGACGGCGGCGTCCAGGCCGGCCACCACGAGCTGGAGCCCGAGGACCTGCTGGACGGTGCCCAGGCGCGGCGGCGTCAGGACCGCCAGCGCGTCGGTGAGGTGTGCGGGGCGCAGGAGGCTCACTGCAGCACCTCGCGCACCCGCTCCATCGCGGTGTCGATGCGTAGGTCGAAGACGTGGTCCTCGACGTGCACCAGGGCGTCGAGTCGGCCCAGGGACGGGTCGCCGATGCAGCGCACGCCCTCGGCGACCAGCGGGACGAGCGCAGGGTCGTCGACGTGGTCGGGGTGCAGCCGCACCCGCGCCAGCTGCCCGGTGGGACGCAGCGCCAGCACCCGCGCCACGACGTCGGACGTCTGGGCGCCACGCAGCTCGTGCCCCACCAGCTCCTCGCTCAACGCCCAGGCCAGCTCGGTGGCCTGGCTCTCGATGCGCTGGCACACGTCGTCGATCACCGCGCGGAGCTCGTCGGCGGCCCGGTGCAGCCCCTCGACCGCCTCGAGGTGCTCGGCCTCGCGGCGCTCCTCCTCGCGTCGGTGCCGGCGGGCCTCGATCTGGGCGGCGGCGGCGGCCGCCTCGGCCGCCTCCCGGCGCCCCTGGGCCCAGCCCACGGAGTACCCCTGGGCGCGGGCGGCGTCCCGGGCGTGCTCGGCGACGGTGGTGAGGGTCTCCTCGCTCACCGCGTCGCCGAGGGCGCTGCCGGGGGCCAGACGGGTCCACGCTCCGTCGCGCAGGTCATGCGGCTGGAGCGGGGTGACCGGGGCCCCGCCCCGCAGCAGCGGGGAGTGGACCACCGGTCGTCGGGGCGAGGACTCAGTCGACGAACTCATCGTCGCCTCCGCGGCGGACCATGATCTGGCCCTGCTCCTCGAGCTTGCGGATGGTGCGGATGATGTTCTGACGTGCCTCCTCGACCTGGGTGAGCCTGACCGGGCCGAGCAGCTCGACCTCTTCGAGCAGGTTCTCCGCGGCGCGCTCCGACAGGTTGCCGGTGATCTTGTTGCGCACCGGGCCGGGGGCGACGCCCTTGAGGGCGAGGGCCAGGTCGGAGCCGTTGACCTCGCGCAGCACCTGCTGCACCGAGCGGTCGTCGAGGGTGACGATGTCCTCGAACATGAACATCCGGCTCTTGATCTCGTCGGCGAGCTCGGAGTCGAGTGCCTCCAGACCCTCCACGATCTGACGTTCGGTGGAGCGGTCGGAGCGGTTGATGATGTTGACCAGCGGGTCGACGCCGCCCACCTGGGAGAGCTCCGAGGGCTGCAGCATCGAGGAGAGCTTGCGCTCCAGGATGGCCTCGACCGCGCGCACGATCTCGGGCGAGGTGCGGTCCATCACCGCGATCCGGTGCGCCACCTGGGCCTGCAGGGCCGAGGAGAGGCCGGAGAGCAGCAGCGACGCCTTGTCGGCCGTCATGTGGGCCAGGACCAGGGCGATGACCTGCGGGTGCTCCTCGGCGATGAAGGAGCGCAGCTGGGCCGGGTCGGCGCGGTGCAGGAACTGGAACGGCATCTGCACCGCCGCGGCGGCGAGGCGCTCCATGATCTCCGCGGCCCGCTCCGGACCCAACGACTGCTCCAGCATCTGCTGGGCGAAGTCCATGCCGCCCTGGGCCAGGTGCGCCCGGGCGATCATCAGGTCGTGGAACTCGTGCAGGACGTTGTCGGACTCCACCGCGCTGACCTGGTTGAGGCGGGCGATCTCGGCGGAGATCGTCTCCACCTCGTTCTCCGACAGGTGGGTCATCACCTGGGCGGCCTTCTCCCGCCCCATCTGGATCAGCAGGACCGCGGACTTGCGGACG
>JAZQNT010000500.1:0-3304 GCA_045627505.1 Nocardioides sp. | reverse complement strand
TCAAATCGTCGGCGCCCATGCCTTTTCCGTTGTCCTGAACAAGGATTTTTTTCTTTCCACCTTGTTCGATTTGAATTTGTATGCGCGTCGCTTTTGCATCAATTGCGTTTTCAATAAGTTCCTTTACCGCCGATGCTGGGCTCTCCTCTCGGCGCTGCCCCCAGTCCAGCGCTCACCGGCACCCCCACCACAGACGTGACCACCGGCTCCGCTGCCACGGAGCCGGTGGTCCGGATCGAGGGCCTGGTCAAGCACTACCCGCTCGGCCGGCGCCGCCGCGGCGCCGCCCCGGCCCAGGTCCACGCCCTGGACGGGATCACGCTCGACGTCGCCCGGGGCCGCTCCCTGGCCCTGATCGGGGAGTCCGGCTGCGGCAAGTCGACCGTCGCCAAGCTGCTCGTCGGCCTCACCACGCCCACCGCCGGCACCGTCGAGGTGGCCGGGCACCGGGTGGTTCCGGTGACCGAGAACGACGTCGAGGCACGCCGCCGGGTCCAGCTGGTGTCGCAGAACCCGTGGTCGGCGCTCAACCGGGCCCGCACCGTGGGCCACATCCTCACCCAGCCGCTGAAGCTGCACGGCCTGGCCCGGGGCAGGGGGAAGCAGGGCAAGGAGGAGCTGCAGCGCCGCGCCGGTGAGCTGCTGGAGATGGTCGGGCTGCCCGCCACCTACCTGGCCCGCCGGCCGCGCGACCTGTCCGGCGGCGAGCTGCAGCGGGTCACCGTGGCTCGCGCCCTGGCCGGAGAGCCCGACGTCCTGGTGCTGGACGAGCCGACCGCCAGCCTCGACGTCTCGGTCAAGGCCACCCTGGTCAACCTGCTCTCCGACCTGCGTGCGCGCCTCGGCCTCACCTACGTCCTCATCACCCACGAGCTCGACATCGCCCGCCACCTGGCCGACGACGTCGCGGTGATGTACCTCGGCGAGGTCGTGGAGAAGGGTCCCTCGGAGCAGGTCTTCGGCCGCCCCGAGCACCCCTACACCCGCGCCCTGCTGGCCGCCGCGCCCACCGAGCTGGTGATCGGCCGGCTGCACGGCGACGGCCTGACCGGCGAGGTGCCCTCCGCGGTGCACCCGCCCTCGGGCTGCCGCTTCCACACCCGGTGCCCGTTCGCCACGGACGAGTGCGCCACCACGATTCCCCCCGCGCTGAGGCGACCCGACGGCCGCGTCGTGTCGTGCCACCGCACCGAAGAACTGGCGGGCTCGGCTGCCAGCCCCACTGAAAGGAACGCATGATGAACGCCTGGGACGAGACCTTTCCGGTCCTCAACAAGCACATCGGTGAGTGGGAGGGCGAGTACGTCCACCTCGACGCCGACGGCAACGAGATCGACCGTCACAAGTCGCACCTGAAGATGTGGGCCCCCACCGACGGTTCGGCCGACATCGCGCAGATCAACACCTACACCTGGGCCGACGGCCGTCAGGAGGCGTTCGAGTTCCCGGGCAGGCTCGAGGGCGAGAAGGTCTTCTTCGACGACGCCCGCATCGCGGGTTACATGTACCAGACCGACCCGCAGACCATCTTCCTCACCTGGAGCTACAAGGAGCTGCTCAAGGAGGGCAACTACCTCTACGAGTTCATCCAGCTGAACAAGGAGGGCACGGAGAAGACCCGTACCTGGCACTGGATGGAGGACGACCGCCTGATCAAGCGCACCGTCATCCGCGAGAAGAAGATCGCCTGATGGCGAACCCGGACGTCGCGCCGGGGCGGTACGCAGTCGCCCCGCTCGCCAAGGACGCATGGACCCTGGGCGTCGCGCAGTCGCGCATCCACCCCGCAGCCGACCGGGCGGAGATGGACGACAACCTCGCCCACATGCTCCACCTGATCGACAACGCCTACCACTACGGAGCCGGACCGGACCTGCTGCTGTTCCACGAGTTCCCCATCTCCGGGTGGGACCTGTGGACCCGCGAGGAGGCCCTCGAGCGGTGCATCACCCTCGACGGCCCCGAGGTGGCGGCGATCGCGGAGAAGGCGCGCAGGTACAAGGCGCACATCGCCTTCGGGGCGTACGTGAAGGACCCCGACTGGCCGGGCCACGTGCTCAGCCTGACCAACCTGCTGGGGCCCGACGGTGAGCTCATCGCGAGCCACTGGAAGGCGCGCAACGTCCGGGGGCTCTTCCCCAACTTCGAGCTGTTCACGACCACGATCTACGACGTGCTCGACGAGTACGTCGCCAAGTACGGCCAGGACGCCGTGCTGCCGGTCGCGAAGACGGCGCTGGGCAACATCAGCCTGTCGTCCACCCAGCTGGAGCCCGACCTCATGCGGGCGCTGGCGATCAAGGGCGCCGAGGTGATCCTGCGGACCGCGTCGGGCAGCTTCACCGAGGTCGACGTCGCCTCCACCGCGCTGCACAACAAGGTCTACGTGGCGATCGCCAACAACGCGCTGCTGCTGCGCAGGGGCCCGTACTTCGAGGACACCGGCGCCGGTGGCTCGGCGATCTACGGCCCCGACGGCAAGGCGATCGCGCGGGCCGACGACAAGCACGAGACGTTGATCCAGGCCCGCATCCCGATCGCGGAGTTCCGGGCCCGACACATGCAGCCCGACATCCACTGGGATCTCTACCGCGACGTGTACGCGGGTTACCAGAGCCGGTTCCCGCCCAACCTGTTCACCGAGGCGCAGCCCGCTGACCTGCCCTCGACCGCGGCGCACGTGGGCCGGTTCGACCGCTGGCGCTGACCCGGCGGCGACCGACGGAGCCCGTCACCCCGAGCCCCGGGGTGACGGGCTCTCGTCGGGCCGGGAGGACGCCAGCTCCGAGCGCCCCATCAGCCGGACGTCGGGAGGGTGCGCAGCAGGTAGCGCTCGGCGGTCGCGGACTGCTCGGCCAGGTCCCACACCGTCGACGTGAGGCCGTCCGAGGGCGGGACCTCGACGGGGACGCGCTCGCCCCCGGTGCTGAGCAGCTCGACGGCACCGGTGAGCGTGGAGCGGTCCAGGGAGGTGTCCGCGATCGCGGTCAGGTCGTGCAGGCTCTCGCGCAGGCGGTCCAGCTCGGCCAGCCGGCGCTCGGCCAGGCGGTCGTGGTCGGGCACCAGCTCGGCCTGCCTCTGGGCGGCCTCGCGGCGCAGCGAGACCGCGTGGGCGTCGGTCGGGCCCGCCCCGCCGGCGGTGGCCCGCAACGACGCGGCCGTCGCGGCCGTCGCTGCCTCGACCCGGTGGCGCAGGTCCTCGGCGCGGAAGCTCGGGACCACCACGAACCCCAGCACCAACCCCACCACCACCGCGCAGAGGCTGAGCCCGGCGTACTGCACCAGCAGGTCGCCTGCGTCGAGG
>JAZQNT010000499.1:0-2296 GCA_045627505.1 Nocardioides sp. | reverse complement strand
TGCCGCGGTTGCCTCCGGTCACGAGCACGCTGCGGGGCGTGTGGGCGGACAGCTGAGGGGTGGTTTCAGTCACGGGCGTCGACGGTAGCCATTACCTCTGAGTACGCGAAACGCCTCCTCTTCCCCACCAGTAACACTGGTCAGTAACCTGCTGCCGCGACAGCTCCTTCCGCGCCGGACGCAGTTATCGTTGAGGCATGGCGGCAAGTGAGGAACCGATCCGGATCACGACGGCGGCCGCTGGCGCCGAGCAGGAGCTCGCGGCGCGCCAGAGGCGCTACGTCGTGTCCATGGCGATCCGTGTCGTGTGCTTCATCGGCGCCGCGGTGGTGGCGCCCGCCTGGCCCATGTGGATCCTGCTCGTGGGTGCCGTCTTCCTGCCCTACGTCGCCGTGGTGGGGGCCAACACGAAGGACAGTCGCAAGGACCGCTTCGCGCTGGACCCGGCCGGGGGCACGCGGGCCCTGCCCACGGGCGCCGACCACCCGACCCTCTCCGGCGAGGTGCTGGAGGAGGATGATGAGCCCCATGAGTCCTGACACCTGCTCCGCCAAGGGCTGCACCGCGCCTGCCCTGCACGCCCTGCGGTGGAACAATCCGAAGGTGCACACCCCGGAGCGGCGCAAGACCTGGCTGGCCTGCGCCGACCACCTCGAGTCCCTCTCGGACTTCCTGGCTGCGCGCTCCTTCCTCAAGGACGTCGTCGCCCACGTGCCCGCGGTGGACTGACCCCCGAGCAGCACCGGCCCCCGAGCAGCACCGCCCTCACCGCGAAAGCACAGCTGCGTCGCGGGAGCGTGCCCGCACGTGACCCAGGAGACTCAGGCACCCTGACGCCCTCGGGGCGCGACCACAGGCGTTGGCGCCCGTGGATAGGCTCACCGCGTGCGTCGCTTCGGGTTCCTCCTCAGCCGTCGATGGGCCTTGTTCCTGGTTGCCGTCGTCCTCCTCACCTGGCTCGCCGTGTGGCTCGGCCAGTGGCAGTTCGGCCGTCTGGAGACGCGGCGGGAGCGGAACGAGCAGATCCTCCGCAACGAACAGGTCGCGCCGGCGCCGGTGCAGGACGTGCTGGAGCGGGGCAAGTCGCCTGACGATCACCTTGAGTGGCGCCACGTGTCGGCACGCGGGACCTACGCCACAGAGGACACGGTCTACGTCCGCTACCGCACCGGGGACAACGGAGCGCCGGGGGTCGAGGTGGTGGTTCCGCTGGTCCTCGAGGACGGGACCAGCGTGCTCGTGGACCGCGGTTGGTTGGGCACCGGCAACCGCGGCGCGGTGCCCGAGGAGACACCCGCTCCCCCGGCTGGCGAGGTCCGGATCGAGGGCTGGGTGCGGGTGGACGCGACCGGCGACTCGACGCAGGTGCACGACAAATCAACCCGGGCGATCAGCAGCCGGGCGATCGGCGATGCCCTGGGGCGTGAGGTGTACGGCGGATTCGTGCAGCTCTCCTCGGAGTCGCCGGAGCCGGAGACCTCGCTGACGCTTCCGGACCCTCCGGAGTTGAGCGACGGTCCGCACTTCTTCTACGGCATCCAGTGGTGGTTCTTCGGTTTCCTCGCGGTGGCGGGGTTCTTCTACCTCATCTACGACGAGTGGCGTGACCGCAGGAACGCCTCGGGCGAGCTCGCGACGCCACCGGACCCGGCCCGCACACCGAACCCGACCGGCCCACGGGATCGTGGGTCAGACGGGCAGCAGGCCACCGTCGACCGGTAGGGCAACTCCGGTGATGAAGGAGGCCCGGGGCGAGAGCAGGAAGGTCGCCACCGCGCCGAACTCCTCGGGACGCCCGTAGCGTCCCAGGGGGATCCGTCCGCTCCAGGCGGAACGCGCCGCCTCGGGGTCCTTCTGCAGCGCGTCGAGGCTGCGGACCCGATCGGTGTCCAGACGCCCCGGGAGCAGGGCGTTGACCCGGATGCCACGCGGCCCCAGCTCGCCGGCCATCTCCTTGGCCACCATGGCCAGCCCCGGCCGCAGTCCGTTGGAGATCCCCAGGCCCGCCACGGGCGCCTTGACGCTGGTGGACAGGACGAAGGCGAGCGAGCCACCCTCCGTCATCGCCGCGGTGAGCTCCCGAGCCAGTCGGACGCTGCCCAGGAAGACGGATTCGAACCCTGCCCGCCACTGCTCGTCCGTCACGTCGAGGGCCGGGCCCGCGGGCGGACCACCCACACTGACGAGCGCGCCGTCCAGGCGGCCGAACCGCTCCACCGCGAGGTCGACGAGGCGACGCGGCGTCTCTGGGTCGGCATTGTCGCACGCGAGGCCGACGGCGTTCGCCGGGCCCAGC
>JAZQNT010000498.1:0-4407 GCA_045627505.1 Nocardioides sp. | reverse complement strand
GTCCCATCGCGTGCCCGACCTCGTGGCCCAGCACCCTGCGCACCTTCCCGGGTACCTCGTCGATGCTGGCGCAGACCTCCACGATCGGCACCCGGTAGAGGGTGATCGTGTCCGGCAGGGTGCCGGGCGCGCGGCCGGAGTGGCTGGTGCGCGGGACGCCGCGGTAGAGGCCCAGCAGCAGAGATCCGGGACGGCGTTCGGACCCGTCCTGCTCGTCCTCCACGAGCACCGCGATCTCGGCGAGCACCGACTGCACCCACGACGGCAGCGAGTCGAGCGCGTCGACCACCATCTCCTCGAACACCTCGAGCGGCACCACGTCAGGGTCCATGATCCGACTGTACGGACGCCGCCGGTGCAGAACGCAGCCTTCCGGCCGGCCAACGCGCGCGTCAGGCACGACCCGCATCGTCCGATCAGGATCAGGGACTTGGGCAACTGCAGCGTGAGCACCGGACTTCGTGCCTACCGTTGCGGCGTGAACGAAGGATCGGTGCCCGACGAGAAGCTGATGCGGTTGCGGTACGACGGGGTCTGCCGGGAGTGCGGAACCACGTTGCCGGCCAAGAGCTCCGCCGTGTACGAACGGGCGACCAAGACGGTCCGCTGCCAGTCGCACTCCGATTCCGCTCGTGCCGAGGAGCCGGTCGCCGAGGAGCCGGCCACCGAGCGGGAGGTCGACCCCGGCACCGCTGGCGCGTCGGCCCGCCGGGAGTTCGAGCGCCGCAAGGAGCGTCGGGAGCAGCGCGTCCGCGAGAGGCACCCGAAGATCGGCGGCCTGCTGCTCGCCCTGAGCGACGAGCCCCAGTCGACGACCGCCTGGAACACCGGGGCGCTGGGCGAGGAGCGGCTGGGCCGCGGCCTGGACGCGCGCAGTTCCGAGCGTGTCCGCGTCCTGCACGATCGTCGGATCCCGCGCAGCCGAGCCAACATCGACCACCTGGCCGTCACCCCGACCGGCGTCTACGTGATCGACGCCAAGAAGTACGCCGGGCGCCCCCACCTCCAGGTCGAGGGCGGACTGTTCCGGCCGCGCGTCGAGAAGCTCCTGGTCGGGCGGCGCGACTGCACCCAAGTGGTGGACGGAGTGCTCAAGCAGATCGACGTGGTGCGCGGCGTTGTCGGTGAGTCGATCCCGGTCCACGGGGCGCTCTGCTTCGTCGAGGCCGACTGGCCGCTGATCGGCGGCTCCTTCACCACCCGCGACGTGGCGGTGCTGTGGCCCAAGAAGCTGTACCCGAGACTCGCCGCAGAGGGACCGCTCGACGTGGACACCATCGCCGCGACGCATCGGCTGCTGGCCGACGCGCTCCCTCCCGCCTGACTCGCCTCAGCCGCGACGGGCCTGAGCCGCGGCCGCGTTCCTCGCCGTACGCCCTCCTGCGGCGAGGCTTCGCCGTAGCCTGGCCCCGTGGACGTCTCGCTGTTCTTCGCCATCCTCGCCCTGCTCTGCGCGTGGGCGCTCTTCTGGATCATCCGACTCGGCGTCCGCTACGGCGTGAACGACGCCATCCGGATGAACCGCGGCCTCCTCGTCGAGCGCGAGCGTCAGGACTCCTGACCGGGTGCTCGGTCTCCCCCGGCGCCGTGCGCTCCCTGGCGACGCGGCTGCGTCGTCGTGCGCGACGCCACCTACTCAGACCTCTTCCTCCACGAGCACCCACGCGCGCTTGAGCGGAATCCGGGCCCTGCTGGCCAGTCCCAAGGATCCGCTCAGGGACGGGCTGCCGCGTCACAAGCGGTGGTTTGACGCAGCCCTGAGATGCTCCTTCACGGCGCGGCGTGAGGGGACGGTCTACTCAGGTTTGTGCCACCAGTCGCCGTCTCGCTTGAACAAGTCCGCCGTCGCCTTGTCGGTTTCCAACAACCACTGCTCGATGAAGTCAGCGGTCGGCGCAGTCGGGCGTTCCAACCATCTCGTCGCGGCCCCGCGAAGGGTGGCATGTGCCTCGTCGATAGAGGTCTTGCTTGTTTCGTAGAGGTCGGTGAGCATCGCCCACGACCTGTAGACCCCTCCGGCGTGCGGGAGTTCCCACGACCCGCTAGGAGACACGTCCGTCAGGAGGTCCAACATCTCTAGGGTCCGGTGGTAAGCCTGCCAGGGGTCCTTGAGGGCCAGGGCCTCGTGAACGGCAGGGTCGACTAACTGTTTGCAGAACGCCCACTCGCGTTCGAGGTCCGACTCCATTCGCCCATCATGGCGCGCCGACGAGTCGACCCTATGGACATCCGCGCATCGACATCACGGCCATTGAGGTCGACGCCGACAGGCGGCGAGATGACGCGCCCCGGCGTCGGGTACGGCGCCCGACTCGGCGTCGTCAGCCTTCTGCCTCCTCGTCGAGGTTCACCGTTTCGGGCCACTTGAGTGGTTGCTGGTTGGCATCGAGCAATGCCTGCGTCATTACTTGGCTAGCACGCTCGTGGGCCCGGATATGGTCAGCCGCCGCGGCGCGTTCGGCAACGGTCTTGCCGTTGTCGGTGAGGTCGATGTTGACGGGAAGTCCGCCCGGGAGCGCCATTCCCGTGACGAGGGTGGGGATGGCAATGTCGGATACGTAACGGGCGATCCCATCGAGTTCTGGCCCAATCGCGACCCAGGATCCTTCGGGTCGTTGGACGAGGAGCGCAGGGGAGAAGGACATTTCCGTCGGGACGCCCTTCATGACCGTTTCGAGGACAGTCCCGACCTCGAAGGGCCGCATGCCGCCGGTTACGCTGCGGCGCCAGTCGTCATCGCGTTGGACGAGTGTTTGCCCGACGGCGACGCGGAGGGCGCGATGCTTGTCGTGATTGGAGTACTCGCGCAGCAGAACGAGCGGGTTGGCTTCAACGACGGTCACGCCCATGATTCGGGCCAGCATCGGGTTCATGGACGGGATGGTCGTGGGGTCAACGAACGGTTGAAGGGTCTGAAGGTGGCTGCCGAGCGTCGCGGTGGACTTGAAGCAGGCGAGACCTTTCCCGATGGGGTTCTTCAGCGTTTTGTCGAAACTGGCCTGGGTATCGGAGATTGGCATGCTGATGGACTTGGCCTGCTTGGCCGTCAGCGGTTGTCTCTGTTCTTGTTCGGCGAGGTAGAAGACGACGTTGTCGAGTGCTGCGCGGAGGTGGGCGATCGCTTCGCTGAAAAGCATGTCGGCGATTGGTGGGGTGGGCCGGACCTTCGCGACTTCGACGTCGTAGTAGCCCCTGGTGCGCTCGACCTGCCGCAACTCGAGAGCGCCAGCGTCGTCGGTTCCGCGGGACCAGCTCAGCAGAACCAGGGCAAGGTCGTACGCGAGCTGGTCGGCGCGCGCCAGACGAAGCGCGACATGGTGAATAGGTTCGGGCAGCCAGGAGAGTGTGGACACGCGGCGACGGTATCGGGGGACCTTCTAGCCAGCACCCTGGATGCGTGGACGGCTAGGAGAGGAACGGTGGGTTGCCCGCGGTGTGTAAGCGGCGGTCAGCGGAACGGGTGCCGCATCATTCTGGGTGGTTTGCAGCACCGCGCCCACCAAAGTGCAATCCCCGACACTTCGCCCTCACAGCTATCGAAAGCTGGGAGGAAGCGGTCAACCTCTCAACTGTGCGTCTGCCGCTGCAGAGAACCGTGCCCATGCGGCAGCAACTCGCCGCTCACCCTCGGGAACGGCGCGCGTTCGTCCGCGCGGTGGCCGGTGCGTTGCGCGGATCCTCGGGCCAGGCGTGCTTGGGGTAGCGCCCACGCAGGTCGGAGCGCACGCCCGGGTAGCCGTTGTCCCAGAAGGACTCCAGGTCTGCGGTGACCGCCGCCGGGCGCCGGGCGGGTGAGAGCAGGTGCAGCAGGAGCGGGACGCGGCCGTCGGCGAGCTTCGGCACCGACGTCCAGCCGAAGACCTCCTGCAGCCGGACGGCGAGCACCGGCTGCTCGGCGGAGTAGTCGATCCGCACGTTCGAGCCGCTGGGGACCTCCACCCGCTCGGGCGCCAGCTCGTCGAGCCGGCTCGCCTGCTGCCACGGAACCAGCGCCCTCAGCGCAGCGGTCAGGTCGATGCGACGAAGGTGTGCCGCCGAACGGACCCGCGCCAGCTGCGGTCCCAGCCACGCGTCGAGGTTCTGCGTCAGCGCCTCGTCGCTCACGTCGGGCCACGGGTCACCAAGCGCACGGTGCAGGAAGACAAGACGGGCACGCAGTGCCGTCGCCGACTCCGACCAGGTGAGGAGACCGATCCCCTCGCTCTGCAGTGCCTGCCGGATCGCATTCGTCACGGCTTCCACCGGCGGGTCAGCGAGCGGAACCGAGGCGAGCTCGATCGCGCCCAGCAGCGTCCGTCGGCGCGCCAGCACCCGGCCCTCGGCCCAGGTGACCTCGTCGACCTCCCGCCACACCGACCCGGCGGCTTCCAGCGCGAAGTCTTCGGTGAGCGGGGCCGCCGCGCGGAT
>JAZQNT010000497.1:0-2728 GCA_045627505.1 Nocardioides sp. | reverse complement strand
CTGGCTGACCGCGCTGGTCTCGTTCCTGATCATCGCCGCCGTCGCGTACTTCGCGATCGTCGTGCCCTACACCAAGGCCAAGGAGCGGTTCTTCCCGGCCAAGGACGAGGCGGACGAGGCGACCCCCGAGGACGTCCTGCTGCTGCAGGAGATCCGGGACCTGCTGGCAGGACGGACCGTCGCCGAGCCGGCCGAACGGCGCTGATCCGGCGCTGACTGCACGCAGCAGCCCCCTGTCCCGCACGAGCGGAGCAGGGGGCCGTTCGCGTTCTAGGGCGTCGAGCGGCCCGGGTGCCTCAGCCGTGCCCGCCGTGGTGCGGCGGGACCTGGCTCAGCAGCCAGGCGTCCTGGGCGGAAGTGCTGGGCCCTCGCTGTCCGGGGTCGCGCTCGTCGCGGGTCGTGCTCGGGAGCACGTCACCGAAGATCTCGGCGATGCGCCGCTTGCGTTCCCAGTCGGTCTCGTGGCGCTCCTCATCGGGCGTCTGCGGACCGTTGTCGCTCGTCTCGTCCACGGAGCCATCCTGCCACCGCGACGGAAAACCTCGGTCCTAGGCGACCGCGGCCCGGACGAGTGGGTCGCGTCAGACGTCGCACTCAGCCGCAGAGGCCCTTCGCCTCGGCCTCGCGCCGGGCCTGCTCCCGGTCCGCCGCCTGCTCGGCCTCGGACGCCTCGCTCTCGCCCTCCTGCGGCCCGGCGCTGGCCGACGGGCTCGCGGAGGGGCTGCTCGAGGTGCTGGGCGCAGGAGCCTCGGAGGTCTGGCCCTTGTCGGCCTTGATCGCGTCGCCGGTGAACTCCGCGGTCAGCGGCTTGTCCTTGCCGATCTTCTTCCACAGCGTCGCGGCGTCCTCGGTCCAGGCGATCCGGTTGGGGTTCTCCACCCACGGCTCGTTCGGGACGGTCAGGAACTGGATCTGGTCCAGGCCCACGCCGTTGAGGCTGACGCCGAGCTTGGCGAGCTGCGTGAGGTCGGAGAGCCCCTCGGAGACGGTCAGCGACTTGGTGGCCGCGTTGAGGAACTTGTAGACCTTGTCGACCCGGGCGAGGGTGCCCTTGGAGACGGTCTTGTTGACCATCGAGGCCACGAACGTCTGCTGCCGGGTGATGCGGTCGATGTCGGAGCCGGTGCCGATGTAGCGCAGGCGCACGTAGTCGAGCGCCTCCTGACCCTTCATCTCCCGCTCGCCCTTGGGGATGAAGGCCTTGGTCTTCGGGTCCCTGATGTCGTAGGGAACGCACATCGGGACACCACCGATGGCGTTGACCATCCCCTTGAAGCCGGAGAAGTCGACGGTGATGGTCTCGTCGACGCGCACGCCGGTGTTGAGCTCGAACTGCTCGACCGTGCAGGCGGCACCGCCGCGCGAGTAGGCGACGTCCCACTGGGCGTACTTCGCGCCCGGGATCTCGTCGTTGTCTCCGCAGGCGGGACGCTCCACCATGGAGTCACGCGGGATGGAGATGCCGTACGCGCGCGAACGGTCGGCCGAGACGTGCAGCAGGATCGTGGTGTCGGAGCCGTTCATCCCGGACTCGCCATCGACCGCGTTGTCGCCCTCCCGGGTGTCGAGGCCCATCACCAGGATGGTGAGTGCCTTCTTCGGCCCGGTGTCGTAGTCCTGCGGACGGTTGTCGAGGGCCTTGAACGGGTCGTCCACGGTGATGTTGCCCTGGAGGTGGCGGTAGGCGAAGACCACGCCCAGGCCGGTGACCAGCGCCAGCACCAGGGTGGTCGACAGCAGCCACATCAGCACCGTGTGGCCGCGCTTGGGCTTGCCCCGGCGCTTGCCGACGACACGGCGACCCGAGGTCCGCTCGCTCGCCGCGTGGGAGCCAGCAACACGCGCCCCGCCGCGGGCGCCCGCCGTTCGGGAGCCTGCTGCCCGGAAACCTGCTGCGCGGCCGCCGGGGACACCAGCGGCCGGCGTGGGCGTGGAACCGGAGACCTCGGTCACCAGGTCCTGGCCGGAGCCCGAAGCGGTACCGGGGACGCCAGGGGCGCCGGGGTCGACAGGCGTCGGCTCCTGCTCGTTCACGCTCACCTCGCGTTCGGGGGGGCGGTACCTGCGCTCCGCGAGGCACCCGTCGTTGGATGCGAATATACGGCCATTCTCCAACGCGACAGTAACGCGACCTGCCTCGCTGACCTGCACGGTCGACCGGAACGGCCGGCTCGGCCGGCCCACCCCGAGGCTTGTCAACCGCCGCGTGGCAACGGGCAGCACGCCGTCCGTCCAGCGTTCGTTTCCCGGTCCTCGAGCATCCGGGGTGCCACCATGAGCCCATGTCGCAGCACAGCGCAGAAACCAACGGCTCGAGCGCCGGCAGGTCCGCCCGCCGCCACGCAGGGCGCGACCCCGGTCGGGAACTCGACCTGGTGGTCGTCGGGGCGACCGGTTTCACCGGGCGTCTGACCGCCCGGGAACTGAGCCAGCACGCCCCCGCCGGGCTGCGTTGGGCCGTCGCCGGCCGCGACCCGGCCCGACTCGACCGGCTGGTCGAGTCGCTCGCCGACACCCCCTGCCCGCCCAGCGAGTGGATCGTCGTCGATGCCGAGCGCCCGGCCACGCTCCAGGCGATGGCTCGACGCACGACCGCGGTGGTGAGCACCGTCGGCCCCTACCTCGAGCACGGCGAGCCGCTGGTCCGGGCCTGCGCGACGCACGGCACGCACTACCTCGACCTCACCGGCGAGCCCGAGTTCGTCGACTGGATGTACGACCTGCACCA
>JAZQNT010000496.1:0-2950 GCA_045627505.1 Nocardioides sp. | reverse complement strand
CCCGGGTGCGTCAGAATCGTTGGCATGAGACCTCAGGTGGTCGCCCATCGTGGCGCCAGCTTCGAGAAGGCCGAGCACACCCTCGGCGCCTACGTCGCGGCGCTCGACGCCGGGGCCGAGGGGCTGGAGTGCGACGTCCGGCTGACCGCCGACATGCACCTGGTCTGCTTCCACGACCGCAACCTGCGGCGCACCGGCCAGACCAAGGGAGTCGTGTCGACGATGAAGCTGGCCGAGCTCGACCAGCTCGACTTCACCGCCTGGAAGAACCCGTGGGGCGAGCTGGACGAGAACCGCTTCGACCCGGACCCCTCCCACCGCTCGGTGCTCACGCTGCGCAGGCTCTTCGAGACCGTGCGCGACTACGACCGACGGGTCGAGCTCGCGGTGGAGACCAAGCACCCGGTCCGCTACGGCTCGGTGGTCGAGCGCAAGCTCGTCGAGCTGCTGCGTGAGTTCGGCTGGGACGGACCGGACTCCCCGGTGCGGGTGATGAGCTTCTCGTGGACGGCGCTGCAGCGGGTCGAGGCGATGGCGCCAGACCTGCGTCTGGTCCAGCTGATCGAGAAGGCGCACCACTGGCCGATGCTGCGCCGGGTGATCGGCGACGACTGGTTGGTCGGGCCGGGGATCAGGGAGTTGCGCAACCATCCCGGGCTGGGACGTCGGCTGGTGGCCAGCGGGCGCGACATCCACGTGTGGACCGTCAACACCCGTCAGGACCTGGAGTTGTGCCTCGAGCTTGGAGTCAAGGCGGTCATCAGCGACCGTCCGGGCTACATGTTGGAACTGCTCGGCGGGTAGTTTCTAGCCTCATGGCTAAGAAGTCCCGCAAGAACGTCGCAGCTGCCCCCCGCGCCGAGGGTGAGGTCGGCCCGCGTCAGCCCTGTCCCTGTGGTTCCGGCAAGCGTTACAAGGCGTGCCACGGTGCCGCGGGTGGCGTGACCACCCCGTTCGTCGCCCGCCCCTTCGAGGGTCTCGCCGGTGAGTGCGACCTGATCGCGATGCGCGAGTTCGTGCACGCCGCCACCGCTCCGCTCGTCCTCAAGGAGGGCGTGCCCGGTGCCGGCGAGCGTGTCGTGCGCCTCAACACCATGCTCCCCGTCGGCGCGCCCGCGATGGTCCGTGACTCCGGTGAGGTGTGGCTGGGCCTGCAGGTCCAGCACAACTACGGCAACCCCTCGCGCGACCTCGGCGCCGTCCTGCTGGCCGCCCTGGAGCAGGCCGAGCGCGGCGAGTCCGGCATCGTCGGTCTGAGCTCCGACCCGGGCGAGGGCCCGACCCTGCAGGACCTGGTGGCCAACGAGGAGCTGGAGATCACCGTCCACGAGGGCTACGACTTCTGGATCTCCGACGTCGAGGACGCGGGCCACGACTTCATGCACGCACTGGAGGAGGCCAACGAGTCGGTCTTCCCGGCGGCTCGCCTCAAGCGCGTCGACGGCGCCTGGTGGACCAACGTCGGCACCAAGGAGCACCTGCGCTGGGTCATGCCGCACGACGAGGACGCGCTCCTCGACGCGCTGGCCCGCATGCACGCCGCCGGAGAGACGAACCTGGTCGAGGGTGGTCGTTTCGTCGGCATGTTCCGTGCCCACGGCCTGCTGGCCCCGGTCTGGGACCTGCCCGTCGGCACCGGGCCGAAGGCCATCGACATGCCGGCCCAGAAGTTCCGCACCGCCCTGAACAAGGCGCTGAAGTTGAAGTCCCCGCTGACGGCGGAGCAGCGCGCGGCGCGCGCCGGCCTGGCCAACCGCCAGGTCACCATCCGCTGACGTTGCGGATCCGGGAAAGGTGACAGAAAAGGTCTGACAACTTCCCGTTAATGGTTGAACCGCAGACCTTTTGTGACGTAGGTTGGCCACGCCCGGCCGTTGTTGTATCCCCCGTCAACAACGGCCGGGCCCTCAACCGCTTACAGGGAAATCGTCCCTGAAAACATCTGCCCGACGCGAACAGCGTCGGGCAGAGGAATTTTTGAGGGTGCCTCGGAGCGGAGGCTGACCTTCTCGGGGTGCTTGGGGCATGGAGAAGGCCCTCAACTGGGGTGTTGAGGGCCTGATTTTGGGGTGTGGGTATGCCTGTTGCCGCCTGAACCGGGTGGTGGTTGAGGCGGTGGTTTTGAGGGGTGCGTGTGGCTAGGCGGTGTTGTCGACGACATTGTCGAGGCCGTGTGCTTGGAGGTGGACCTGCCATGAGAACGCGTTGTTGGCGATGGAAGCGCCGAGGAGGCGCAGCATTTGGCCGTCGCGGTCTCCGGGGAGGTGTTGGACGCGTGCTTTGAGGTCGGCGTGGCGGGCTTCGGTGTCGTTGCGTGCGCCGTAGAGGTACTTGGCTTGCCACGAGCCGGGTGAGTAGACGCGGCAGACCTCGCCCCAGACGTAGTCGGGGTCGCTGGAGGTGGCGGGGGTGTGGAACAGCGCGACGCGTTCGGTGAGGTCACCTTGGGTGTGGGGGCACGCGATTTTCACGGTGAGGTACTCACGTCGGGTCCCGTTCAGGGCCTTGCCGCGCTGTTCGTACTTGACGACTGGGAGCGGGGTGAGGGCGTAGGTGCCTTCGCCTGTGAACACGGCTTCCATGAGTTCGCCGCCGACGGCGAAGATGTGGTGTTCGCAGTTGATGTGAAAGTCGTTGAGGTGGTTGACGACGTGACGCAGGTGAGTCTTCTCGACGCGGCCTTCTGCGAGGCGTCGGCCTGCTCCGCCCTTGGGGTTAGTTTTGGCGTGCGGATAGTTGATGACGGCGCCGTGTCGTTGGAGGTGCTCGACTGCGCGTCCCCGAATCACGGAGTCGACGAGCAGTCCCTTGATGCCACCATCGGTGGCTTCACGCATGCCCGGCAGGGTGGCTTCGACCATGGTGGACTCACCCCGGTAGGAGCCGTCGAGGGTCTTGTGGATGTGGGCGAAGTCGAGGATGACGCGGGAGTGCCGCTGCCCGTTCACGC
>JAZQNT010000495.1:0-2032 GCA_045627505.1 Nocardioides sp. | reverse complement strand
CGATAAAACCACCATATGCGGTATATTTCCAGGGCGGACTTACATGGTATCATGCAAAGCTTGGAATTCTTAAAGCACTGCAGCAGCTCAAGGATAAACCCCCGACCTCGACGCCCACCAGGACCACGCCCTGGAGGTGGGCGCGATCCCGTTCGACGTGGACGAGACCCGCGAGGAGACGGTCGAGCGTGGCTGGCGGGTCTTCCTCGACCCGGCCGGCCACCCGTTCTGCCTCTGCGCGCCGCCCGAGGGCTGGGTCTGAGTGGGGGCGAGGTCAGCGGTGGTCGACGAAGCTGACCCGTGCGTCGGGCTTGCTCATGACCGGGTCTCCAGGGGCTGGGCGGCGTCGGGGAAGTAGCGGCGCAGGCGGAGGGCGACGCACACCAGACCGACCAGGACGGGGACCTCGATCAGTGCTCCGACGACCCCGGCGAGGGCCTGGCCGGAGGTGACGCCGAACGTGGCGGTGCACACGGCGATGGCGAGCTCGTAGTTGTTGCCGGCTGCGGTGAACGCCAGCGAGGTGGTGCGGGCGTAGGTCATGCCGAGCGCTCGGCCGAGCAGGAACCCGGCGCCCCACATGAGCGCGAAGTATGCCAGCAGTGGGAAGGCGATGCGGGCGACGTCGAGGGGCTGGCGGGTGATCGCGTCGGTGGGTGGGCTGGCACGCACCTGAGTGGGGTGCAGCAGTCGTGACCGCCCGTTTGCCTGCTCGCCAGGTAGGGAGGCCCGGTGCGTCGTGCCCTCCTCCGATCGGTCGACCCACGTGGCCCGTGCGGGCCATATGTCCTCGAAGCAACCCTGAGCCTCCCGGTCCTCTGTTGAATGCAGCAGCACCCGGGCCCTCTCATGGACAGGGCATGAGAGGTCAACCATTGCGCAGCGTGCGTCCCGCGGTCACGAACGCTTGTGAGGTGCGCATGACCCTGGAACCACGCGACCTGGTCGCTTTCGGGGACGCGTACGACTGGCCTGCTGAGGGGGAGCGTCCCCCTGTGCCCGGCGTTGCGCTTCGAGCGCTGCCGGGCCCCACGCTCCCCGGAGGCGCGGTGGTGGTCGCTGACCCCTGGTGGCCGGAGAACCAGCCGACGGCTGCGCACTGCCAACTGCCGCCGGGCGGCCCGGTCACGCTGGGGGTGCTCCAGTTCCCCCAGCTGCCAGGTCCGTTGGCGTGCTCCGCGGTGATCGGTCAGCTGGACCGGGTGCTGGAATGGCGTCCGCTGGTCGTCAACGGTGCGCCGGTCCAACTCAACGTCGACTCCGCACTCGGCGCCTTCTCCGACGACGAGTACATGCTCGGCGTCCATGAGCGGGCGCTGGGGGAGAGCGTGGTCGCCATCGATCTCGAGGGCCGCGTGGCTGCGGTCGTCTTCATGTGTGGAATGGGCGACGGTCTGTACCCCGTGTACGTCGGGCACGCGGCGGACGGCTCGTCGGTCGCCGTCCTGGTCGATCTTGAGCTGCTGCACCGTGCCGGGGCCAGGTCCGCCCCGGCGGACGGCGGTGTCACCGGGGGTTGACGCGGGTGCGTCCCCGGCGGAGGGTCGAGGGCATGGCTGACTCCGGTTCACCGTCCTTCCCGTCGGTGCGCAGCTACGTCCTGGACTGTCCCGACACGCTTGCGCTGGCGCGCTTCTACGCCGACCTGCTCGGCCTCGAGGTGCACCCCGAGAGCGACGCGGAGTGGGCGGTCGTCGACCTGCCCGGGGGCACGCGGCTGGCCTTCCAGCACGCGCCGAACCACGTGCCGCCGCAGTGGCCGGACGGGCAGCCGCAGCAGGCCCACCTCGACCTGCTCGCCCCCGACCCCGACGCCCACCAGGACCACGCGCTGGAGGTGGGCGCGATCCCGTTCGACGTGGATGAGACCCGCGAGGAGACGGTCGAGCGTGGCTGGCGGGTCTTCCTCGACCCGGCCGGCCACCCGTTCTGCCTGTGCTGCCCGGAGGAGGGCTGGGTCTGATTGGCTGGTGGTCGCCCGAAATGAGCGAGGGCCGGACCCGAAGGTCCGGCCCTGCGTACCCGGCGCGGC
>JAZQNT010000494.1:0-3523 GCA_045627505.1 Nocardioides sp. | reverse complement strand
TGGCTACGATCCGACTTGTCCTCACCTGCGCCGGGAGGCCCCGGGCCGGGCGGCTGGCGCCCGGCGGAGTTCCTCTGGGACCTGTCGTGGAGGTGGCTGTTGGCCCAAGGGGTGCTGGGCATTCTCTTCGGCCTCGCTGCTCTGGTGTTCCCCATCGAGACCCTGACCGCCTTCGCGCTGTTGTGGGGCTGCTGGGCACTCCTCGACGGCTTCGCCTCCCTGGGCGAGGCCTTCGCGCGCGGGCGCCGCGCCGGCGCACGCGTGTTGTTCGGGCTGCTCGGCGTGGTGGCTGTGGGCGTCGGCGTCTTCGCCATCCTGCGCCCGTTCCTCACCGTCGGGGCGCTCACCTGGCTGCTGGGGGTCTGGCTCCTGGTGCGAGGGATGGGCGAACTGGTCGTCGCGTTCGGTCCACATCCGGGTCGGGTGCGAGCCCTGGTCATCCTGGGCGGCGTGCTGGACCTGGTGCTCGGGCTCCTGTTCTTCCTCAACCCCGGACGGGGCGCGGTGTCGCTGACGGTGGCGTTCGGATTGCTGGCGCTCCTGTGGGGCGTCGTGTCGGCCTGTTCCGGGATCCTGTTGCGCTCACGCAAGGGACCGGTCGCTCCGCCCTCCCCCGCGACGGGAGTCTGACGGCCACCGGTTGACGGCTGGCCCTTCGACGCAGGGTCTTCGGCGTCAGGGTGTTCGACGCCAGGGTGTTCGACGCAGGGTGTTCGACGCAGGGGTGTTCGACGTCAGGGGTGTTCACGCGGCCCTCGGACCGCCAGACTCAAGGCATCACCGTGCCGGAGCAGCATGCCGGACCTGCGCACCGCCTCGGAGTCCGGCGAGGAGGAGTTGTGACCCGTCCGTCCCCGCGCTTCGGCGCCGTCCACCGTCGCGGTCGGGCCTGTCCGAGGAGCGTCGCGTGATCGGCTTCCTGCTCCGCACCGCGATCTTCCTCGGGGCGGCCGCCATCGGACTGCTGGTCGCCGCCGCCCTGATCGACGGCGTGGAGGTGACCCCGAGTGGCTTCGTGCTGGTGGTGGTCATCTACGCCGTCGCGCAGAGCGTGCTGAGTCCCTTCGTCGTCAAGCTCGCCGCCGCCCACGCCCGCGCCTTCCTCGGTGGCGCCAGCCTGGTGTCCACCTTCCTGGCCCTGGTGGTGGCCTCGGTCTTCGGGGATGCGCTCGACGTGACCGGCGGCCCGTGGTCCTGGGTCGGCGCCACGGTGGTGGTCTGGCTCGTCACCGCCCTGGCGTCGGTGCTGCTGCCCGTGGCCCTGGTGAAGGCAGGGGTCGAGCGGGCCCGTAGCCGTCCTCGAACCTGAGCGCTCACCCTCGGACGCAGCAGCGCCCCGGACTCGTGAGGAGTCCGGGGCGCTGGTTCAGGGAGTGCTCACTCCCACTCGATGGTGCCCGGGGGCTTCGAGGTGATGTCGATGGTGACGCGGTTGATCTCCGCGACCTCGTTGGTGATGCGGGTCGAGATCTTCTCCATGACCTCGTAGGGCAGACGGGCCCAGTCGGCGGTCATGGCGTCCTCGGAGGTGACCGGACGCAGCACGACCGGATGACCGTAGGTGCGACCGTCACCCTGGACGCCGACCGAACGCACGTCGGCCAGCAGCACGACCGGCATCTGCCAGATCTCGCGGTCGAGGCCCGACTTGGTCAGCTCCTCGCGGGCGATCGCGTCGGCCTGGCGCAGCATGTCCAGACGGTCCTTGGTCACCTCGCCGATGATGCGGATGCCGAGGCCCGGACCGGGGAAGGGCTGGCGCCAGACCATGCGGTCGGGCAGACCGAGCTGCTCGCCCACCGCGCGGACCTCGTCCTTGAACAGGGTGCGCAGCGGCTCGACGAGCTCGAACGTCATGTCCTCGGGCAGGCCACCCACGTTGTGGTGCGACTTGATGGTCGAGGTGCCAGCGCCGCCGCCGGACTCGACGACGTCCGGGTACAGGGTGCCCTGGACCAGGAAGGCGGTCGCGCCCTCACCGTCAGTTCCCAGACCACCGAAGACGCGCACCTGCGCCTCCTCGAAGGTACGGATGAACTCACGGCCGATGATCTTGCGCTTGGTCTCCGGGTCGGTGACGCCGGCGAGCGCGCCGAGGAACTGGTCCTCGGCGTCCACGACCTCGAGCTTGGAGAAGACCTCCTCGAAGTCCGCGCGGACCTGCTCGGTCTCGCCCAGGCGCATCATGCCGTGGTCGACGTAGACGCAGGTGAGGCGATCACCGATGGCACGCTCCACGAGGGCGGCGGCCACGGCGGAGTCGACACCACCGGAGAGGGCGCAGATCGCGCGCCCCTCACCGATCTGCTCCTTGATCCGCGCGACCTGCTCGTCGACGACGTTGACCATGGTCCAGGTCTGGCGGCAACCGGCGATGTCGTGCAGGAAGTGCGCGAGCACCTCCTGGCCGTGCTCGGAGTGGAGCACCTCGGGGTGCCACTGGACGCCTGCGTAGCCACGCTCGACGTTCTCGAACGCGGCGACCGGGGTGTCGGCGGTGGAGGCGAGGACGGTGAAGCCCTCGGGGGCCTGCGCCACGGAGTCACCGTGCGACATCCACACGTTGTGCTCGACCGGGAGGTCGGCGAGCAGGGTGCCGGGCTCGCTGATCGTCAGCAGGGTGCGGCCGTACTCGCGCTTGCCGGTGTGGGCGACCTCGCCGCCCAGGCCCTGGGCCATGAGCTGGAAGCCGTAGCACATGCCGAAGACGGGCACCTGGGCCTCGAACAGCGCGGGGTCGATGGAGGGGGCGCCCTCGGCGTACACGCTCGAAGGACCACCGGAGAGGATGATCGCCTTCGGCTGCTTCGCCAGCATCTCCTCGACCGGCAGCGTGTGCGGCACGATCTCGGAGTAGACGCGCGCCTCACGGACTCGGCGGGCGATCAACTGGGCGTACTGGGCGCCGAAGTCGACCACGAGAACAAGATCGTGCTCAGAGGTCGCAGACATGTCTTCAGTCTATCGGCCAGGGCCTCGAAGGATCATTTCGGGCGCCGGGCCCCCGCCGAAAAGCATCAGGACCCGACCGGGAGGGAGGGATGGTCGGGTCCTGATCGTCCTCGCGGAACAGAGTCTGCGTTTCGGACGACAGCCCGGGAATCAGAAGGGAGGGAGAGAGACCCGGGCCGGCAGCACATCCATTCTGACGCATCGGAGCCCCGGATGTCATCCATATCGGGGAGAAACCGGGAACAAATCCTCCGCTACCCGCTCTCAGGAAGAGAATGCTTGACCTCGACCACGGGGAGTCGCAGCGCACCCGAACAACAACTCGTTCAGATTGGAGGCCATTTTGTTCAAAAGCAGCTGTTCTTATAGCTACAATAATCTTTTTGATTGTTGCTACTCCAAGAATTCCAAAACAAAAATGGGATATGCTTAAAAAAGATACAAAAAATTGGTTTCATTATATGACCACGGGTTGGTCAGAATATGTCAATGATCTCTATGAAGATTGGCTCCTTGAAAAGCAAAGACAACGTTATGAAAAAGAATATCTTGAACAATTATTAAATGAATA
>JAZQNT010000493.1:0-2334 GCA_045627505.1 Nocardioides sp. | reverse complement strand
GGGCGGCCACCTCGGCGGTGTAGTCCTCGAGCAGGTCGGCCTGCATGTCGTTGAAGGCGTTGAGCGTGGTCAGGCGATTCAGGAAACCGCTCGGGTCGTTGGAGACCACCACCTGGCCCACGGTGGAGACGGCCTCACCCTGGTACTGGCGGACGATCGAGTCACGCACCTGCTCGCGGACGGCAGCAAGCTTGCGGTCCTGACGCTTCTCGTCCGACGTCAGCGAGGAGACCTCGTCATTCATCTCCTCGAGCTTCAACCGGGCGTCGTTGAACCGCTCCTGTGCCTGCTCGGCCTGCAGGTAGAGGCGGTCAACCTTCGCGGCGACGTCGTCCACCGACGGATCCGCCTGGGCGGGGAGCGCGGCGGCGATACCAGTGGCAGCCACAACTCCGAGCAGTACGGCCGCACGGCGCCTGCGATGCTTCGTCACGTGTGACGTTCTCCTCAACTCGGGTTCCGGCGCTGCAGCGGCCGACATCGGGCGCGCGGGTCGTCGACCCACTTCCACGCACCGCTTGAACAGGGTAGACGCCCGCCCTGTTGCGTGCCACACGAGGTGCGACACTCGGACATCACCGGCGACATCCCCGCGACATCCCCGGTGCCACCGACCGGGGCGGCTCAGGCCGACACCTGTCCGCAACCGGGCGGATCGACCGCGTGGACGAGGCGCAGCGGAGGCACCAGGCCACTGGCCGCCAACGCGTCGAGCGCGCCGCGCCCAGCCTCGTCGAGGACGAGCGCGTCGGCCGGGCCCAGGAGCACCGACACCACGCAGTCGTGGCAGTGGAGTCCGCGCACCTGGCAGGAGTCACAGTCGATCAGTGTGGTCATGCGACGGACTCAAGCACCGAACTCCGACACCTTGGGGCCAGCCGTCCGCCTCCCGGGCAGACTCCCCGAACGCCCCCTGAAATGACCAGGACCCCCGCCCAGAAGCGGGGGCCCTGAATGGATCAGCGGTTCTCCTGCGCCTTGGCCTCGGCGTCCACCGCGTTGCGGTCCACGAGCTCGATCGCGTCGTCGCGCCCGCACCAGCGGCAGGAGATCGACTCGACGGTCTCACCCTTGACCTCGGAGTCCTCGACGACGACGTCACCGGCGAGGTCCAGGTGCCAGAACTCGGTGGTCCGGCGGGTGCGGGTGACGTCGAACCTGGTCAGGTTGCCGCACCCCGCGCACCGCAGTCGCGTGGTGGATCCGGGGAGTTCAACAGTCACCGTGTGTGCCCTTCTTCGAACGTGTGAGTGGTCAAATCCTACGGGCGGGCCTCAGACCTGTCGGCAGCGGTCCCTACCGTGGAACACCATGAGCACCGCCTCCGGCCTGCGTTGGGCCGACGAACTTCCCCTCGAGTCCCTCGGTCGCCCCCTGAACGACCTCACCTTCACCGTCGTCGACCTGGAGACCACCGGCGGCTCCGCCGCGGGCGGGGCGATGATCACCGAGATCGGGGCCGTGCAGGTGCGCGGCGGCGAGGTGCTCGGCGAGTTCCAGACACTCGTGCACCCCGAGGGTCCGATCCCTCCGTTCATCGTGCACCTCACCGGGATCACCGACGCGATGGTGCAGGACGCCCCCACCATCGCGGAGGTGCTCCCCTCATTCCTGGAGTTCGCGGCCGGCTCCGTGCTCGTGGCCCACAACGCGCCCTTCGACGTCGGCTTCCTCAAGCACTTCGCCACACTCCAAGGACGGGAGTGGCCCGGGTTCGAGGTGCTGGACACGGTGCCGCTGGCGCGTCGGCTGGTCACCAAGGACGAGGCCCCCAACTGCAAGCTGGAGTCGCTGGCGCGCCTGTTCGGAGCCACCACCACCCCCAACCACCGCGCACTCGCCGACGCCCGCGCCACCGTCGACGTGCTGCATGCCCTGATCGGACGCGTCGGGGCGCAGGGCGTGCAGACGCTGGAGGAGCTGCGCTCGTGGAACTCGCGGGTCACCGCCGATCAGCGACGCAAGCGGCACCTCGCCGACGACCTCCCGGACGCCCCGGGCGTGTACGTGTTCGAGGACGCGCAGGGGCGTCCCCTCTACGTCGGCACCTCCAAGCACCTCAGGTCGCGCGTCCGCACCTACTTCACCGCGTCCGAGACCCGGAGCCGGATGGGCGAGATGGTGGCGCTCACCGAACGTGTCCGTGCGGTTGAATGCGCGACCCCGCTGGAGGCCTCGGTCCGGGAGCTGAGGATGATCGCCCGGCACAAGCCACCCTTCACTTCGTATCTGAAGAAGTCCTCTGTGTGCTGACGGATCATTCCTGTCAAAAACTTCGTCGGGAATAATAACCTTCCCGATATCATGAATAACTGATGATTCTGTAATTGTACG